>DASQHK010000105.1:0-7113 GCA_035632135.1 Bryobacterales bacterium | reverse complement strand
AGGCGGGCCTGAGCTGGTCGCCGGACGGAAGCAGGATCGCTTACGCCAGCCAGGGCGGCATTTGGATCGTTCCGGCAGCGGGCGGGCCGCCGAGGCGGCTCACGAGCGCTGCGCCCGGGGCGGGGGACCCGCGCCGCTCCGGCGATCACACGCCGCAGTGGTCGCCCCGGGGTAAGTGGATCCTGTTTGAGACCGGCCGGCGCGGGCACAGCGACCTGATGGTGGTGAGCGAAGACGGTGTGAGCAGCAGCTTCCTGACCCATGGCGAAGCGGACTGCTCGAGCGCGGCGTGGTCGCCGGATGGCGCGCGCGTCTCTTACACCGAGCGGCCGCGCGAATACTTCAGCGGCAAACTCGAAGAGGTGCGTTTCGACGCCGAGATGGGACGAGCAGTCGGCGCGCCGGTTGAGCTTTACACGGCGCCCAACGATCGCGGCGGCGGCTGGAGCATCGGCAGAGCGGCCTGGTCGCCGGACGGAAAGAACCTGGCCGTGGCGCTGCAGGGAACGGGATGGGACAAGGTCTACCTGATACCATCGAGCGGCGGAGCGCCTAAGCCGGTGACGCGCGGCGAATACAACGACCGCGAACCGGCGTTCTCGCCGGATGGCCGGGCGCTGGCAGTCGTGTCCAATCGCAGCAGCCTCGAGGAAGAAAACATCTGGATTGTTCCCCTCGACGGCGGGACCGCGCGGCGGCTGATCGACGCGGCGATGCCGGACATCGAAACGAACCCGTGCTGGTCACCCGACGGCAAGAGAATTTACTTCACGCGCAGCAGCCCGCTCGAACCGGGCAACCTGGTGGCAGCTTCGGCCGCCGGCAGCGTGACGCCGCATTACCTCACGCACACGCTGCCCAAGAATCTCGAGAGCGCCGGCTTTCAGACGCCGGAGAAGGTGCGCTACAAGGGCAAAGACGGCCTCGAGATCGCTGCGCTGCTGTACCACCCGCGCCACTTTCACGCCGGGACGCGCTATCCGGCGGTGCTGTGGATTCACGGCGGGCCGGAGGGGCAGGACACGTTCAAGTGGGACCCGTGGGCGCAGTACCTGGCGCAGGAGGGCTACTTGGTGCTCGAACCGAACTATCGCGGCAGCAGCGGGTACGGCGAGAAGTTCCGCAACCGCAACGTGGAGGACAGCGGCGGCGGCGAGGTGGACGACGTGGCGGCGGGCGCCGAATACCTGGTGGCGCAGGGGTTGGCCGATCGCGCGCGCCTCGCGATTGGCGGCGGCAGCCACGGCGGCACCATGGTCGCTTACGCCGTCACCAAGTATCCGGACCTGTTTCGGGCGGCGATCGAGCTTTATGGCGTGGTCGACCGCGCCACGTATATCGAGCGCACCAACCGGCTGTCGGCGATCCGCTGGATGATGAAAATGGGCGGCACGCGGCAAGAGAAGCCGGAGGTCTATCGCAAGGCGGACATCTTGCTGGACGTGGAGAAAATCAAGGCGCCGCTGCTCATTATGCACGGGGAGGACGACCCGCAGGTGCCGCCTTACGAGTCGGCGCAATTTGTGAGCGCGCTCAAGGAGCACGGCAAGAAGTACTACTACTTCACATACCCCGGCGAGGGACACGGCTTCACCCAGCCGCAGCACCGGCTCGATGCGTGGAAAAAGGAGCTGGCGTTTCTGGAGAAATACTTACAGCCGCACTACGGGGTGAGCAGCACGTCGACCGAGGACCTGCTCGTGCAAAAAGATCGCCCGCAACGTGTTATCGGCCGGTAGCGGACGATGGAACGATGAAAGTACGCGACATCGTGAAGCTGATAGAATCGAATGGGTGGCGCTTGGATCGGACGCGAGGCAGTCATCGGCAGTACGTGCACCCGACAAAACCGGGCGTTGTGACGATCGCCGGACCCCTTCCGAAGAAATGCGGCCGGGAACACGGAACAATATATTGAAACAGGCAGGACTGAAGCGATGAGGCCAGGATCTATGAGGTACGCTGTCATCATCGAGAAGACGGAGACCGGTTACAGCGCTTATCCCCCCGACCTGCCTGGTTGCGGGGTCTCAGGTCCTAGTCTGAAGGAAGTGGAAAGGTTGATCCGGGAGGCCATCGAATTCCACATCGAGGGGCTTCAGCGGCATGGGCAGGCCGTGCCGGAGCCAACCTCGATTTGCGAATACGTGGATGCTGCGGTCTCACAGCCGGGCTGAGCGCCGGCTGCTGCGTGATACCCTCTTTACATGGCGATTCTGACGGTCTCGGCGCAGCCGGGGTTGCAGGCTGACGAGATCGCGCGGCAGGCGGCCGCGCGCCTGGACTTTGAGCTGATCACCCAGGCGCGGGTGGAGAGCTTGTACGAATCCGAGTTCAACGGCGCCGGCGGCATTCCCGCGCGCGGCTACGCAGACGTGGTCACCTCGATGCTGGCGCGGCTGGCGGCGGAGCGCCACCTGGTTTGTAGCGGGTGGGGCGGGGAATACCTGTTTCGAAACTTCCCGGGCGCTCTGAGGGTGCGGATCGTCGCGCCGGCGGCGGTGCGCGCCGGGGTGCTGATGGTGGCGCAGGGGCTGGAGCAGGCCGCGGCCGTAGCGGCGCTGCGAAGGCTGGAGCGCGAGCAGGGGTCGTGGCTGCGGGACCGCTTCCGCAAGATCAGAATCTCCGGTGTCCACTTCGATCTCGCTTTCAACCTGGAGCGCTGGGACGCTTCGGCGCTGGCGGAGGCGGTGGTGGCCGCGGCGCGCGCGCTTGGCATCGAGCAGGCCGGGCTGCTCTCGCCGATCGCCGAGCGGCAGGTGCAGTTTGAGGCGCGGCTGCGGCTGGCGCGGCTGGGCGTGCCGGCGCCGGGAGCGGTCGCCTTGCCCTCGCGTCCCTTCGCCCACCCGAGCGAAGAGATTTTCGCCAATTTGCTCGACTTCTACCGCATCCCCTGGGAGTACGAGCCGCGCTCGTTCCCCATCGCCTGGGACGAGCAGGGCCGCGTCGTCGAATCCTTCACGCCGGATTTCTATCTCCCCGAGTTCGACCTCTACGTGGAGCTGACCACCATGAAGCAATCGCACGTGACCAAGAAGAACCGCAAGCTCAAGCGCATGCGCGAGCTTTACGCGGACGTGAACGTGCAGATCTTTTACCAGAAAGATTTCGAGAACCTGATCTTCAAGTACGGGCTGGAAAAGACAGCGGAAATGCTGAAGGAGTAGCGGCGGACAGGTTGCTGACTGCCGGCTCCAGAGTCCGTCATAATAGCCGTGATGACCACGGCGCCGGAAATCGAGAAAGTCTTATTCACCGAAGAACAGATTCACGCGCGGATCACCGAGCTGGGGGCCGAGATTTCAGAGAGCTACGCCGGCCGGGAGATCAAGCTGATCAGCGTGCTGAAGGGCTCGATCTTCTTTCTGACCGCGCTGGCCCGCGCCATCGCCATCCCGGTGAAGTTCGATTTTCTGGCGATCTCCAGCTTTTCGAGCAACCGGCGGGCGCCGGGCGTGGTGCGCATCTCCAAGGACCTGGATGAGAGCATCGAGGGGGAGGACGTGGTGCTGGTGGAGGACATCGTCGATACGGGCCTGACGGCCCGCTACCTGCTGCACACCCTCGCCGCGCGGCAGCCCAACAGCATCAGCCTATGCACCTTCCTCGACAAGACGCCGCGACGGCTGGTGCAGGTGCCGGTGCGCTTCCGCTGCTTTGAAATTCCGGACCGGTTTGTGATCGGGTTTGGGCTCGACCACAACCAGCTCTATCGCAACCTGCCGTATGTCGCAGTAATGAAGCTGGCCGACCGCGTATAATAAATGGTTTCCACGGAGGATGCATGGCCCTGAGCGCGCAGACATTCGTCGACAGCAACCACGACCGGCTGCTCGAAGAGTTGTTCCAGTTTCTCCGCATTCCCAGCATCAGCACGCTGCCCGAGCACCGCGACGACATCCGGCGGGCGGCCGATTTTGTCGCCGCGAGCCTGCATGCCGTGGGGATGGAAAACGTCGAGATCATCCCCACCGGCGGCCACCCGCTGGTTTATGCCGACTGGCTCCACGCCCCGGACAAGCCCACGGTGCTGTGCTACGGGCACTACGACGTGCAGCCGCCCGACCCGCTGGAGGAGTGGATCTCGAAGCCGTTCGAGCCGTCCGTGCGCAACGGCAACATTTATGCGCGCGGCTCGGCCGACGACAAGGGGCAGATGTACATTCACATCAAGGCCATCGAGGCGCTCGGGAGCCTGCACGGGCAGCCGCCGGTGAATGTGAAGTTTCTGATTGAGGGGGAGGAGGAGGTCGGTGGGAAGTCGATCGCCAAGTTTGTTCCGGAGAACAAAGAGAAACTCACTGCCGACGTGGCGCTGGTGAGCGACACGGAGATGTTCCAGGCGGGCATGCCGACGCTGTGCGTGGGCTTGCGCGGGCTGATTTACATGGAGTGGGAAGCAACCGGCCCGGCGCGCGATCTGCACTCGGGTCTCTATGGCGGGGCCGCCCCGAACCCCGTGTTCGGGCTGATTGAGCTGCTCTCGAAGGCCAAGGATGCGGGCGGCGTGATCCAGATTCCCGGCATCTACGACGACGTGAAGGCACCATCGCCGGCGGAGATCGAAAGCTGGGCGCGCCTGCCGTTCGACGAAAAAGAATTTCTGGCCCAGGAGGTCGGCTCCACGACGCTGACCGGCGAAAAGGGCTACAGCGTTTTTCATCGCATCTGGGCGCGGCCGACGCTGGAGGTGCATGGCATCGCGGGAGGCTTCACCGCCGCCGGCGCGAAGACCGTGATTCCGGCCAAAGCCACGGCCAAGGTCAGCATCCGCCTGGTGCCCGAGCAGGACCCGGACAAAGTCATCGAGCAGGTGCGGGAGTTTGTCCGGGCCAGCACGCCGGCGGGCGTGCAGTTGGAGGTGCGAGTGCTGAGCGCGGCGCCGGCGACCATGGTGAATCCGGACCACCACGCGATCCGCGTGGCGGCGGAAGCTTTCGGCGAGGTGTTTGGCCAGCCGACGGTCTACATCCGCTCCGGCGGGTCCATTCCGATCGTCGGCGACTTCGCGCATCACCTCGGCATTCCGACCGTGATGATGGGCTTCGGGCTGCCGGATGACGGCCTGCACTCGCCCAACGAGAAGTTCTGCCTGGAGAATTATTACAAGGGGATCCTATCAGTAGTACATTTTCTGGAGAAGCTGGCGGCGTAAGGCGGTGACGATTTCCGGGCGGCGCCGAAGATGACCCCGGCCGCTCATCTGCTCTCCGGCTACCTGGCCGGGAAGGGGGCGCCGGCGGGAAAAGCGGGGCGCCGGCGCGTGCTGGCCGCGGCGCTCATCGGCAGCATCGCGCCTGATCTCGACGTTGTGCCCGGCCTGCTGGGCGGCTGGGCGGGAGCCGGACTGCACCGCGGGGCGACGCATTCCTTTGTCGGGGCGGCCATTCTGGCGTGGCTGATCGCCGCGCTCCTCGGCCGGAAGGAGCGCCCGCTGCGGCTTCCGCTTTTCCTCGCGGCGTGGCTTGGAGTTCTGACGCACATCTTCTGGGACTGGCTGAATCCCTGGGGCGTCATCGCGCTGTGGCCGTGGCCCCATTCGTTTCGCGGCAATCTGGTGCACGAAGCGGACCTGTACATCATGGCCATCCTGCTGCTGGCCGCGGCGCTGGCGTGGCGGGGCAAGAGCAAGGCAGCGGTGGCGGCGCTGGCCATCAGTTTGCCGGTCTACCTCGCCGTGCAGTGGCGGTGGCGCGACCGTGCGCGCGAGCTGGCGGCTGTGGAGCTGAGCGGCCGCCGTCTGGGAGTCTACCCGACGAGCGATCTTCGCTGCGGCTGGGTTGTTCTTTCCGCAGACGATAGCGGCCTGAGCGCCGGCTGCGTGGCCGGACCGCGGGCGAAACATCTGCGCCCGCTGTACCACGCGATTCCAGGCAACGATTTTTTTGTCCAGGCGTCGGAGCGATCGCCCGGCGTGCAGGAGTTCCGAAGAAAAATACCGTTTCCGTTCGCCGAGGTGCGGCAGGAAGCGAAGGGCGGAGCGACGGTGTTCTGGCGGGATCTGCGGATCGCGTGCCTGGAAGGACCCACCAGCGACCCGGCCGGCTTGCAGGTGAAGCTCGACGCGGCGGGCCGCATTCTGGGCGAGCGCCATCACTGGTGGCTGCGGCTGTGGTAGGTGTGGGCGGCCGGAGGGCTTCAGGCCGTCTGAGCGGCGGAAATGGGAGAGCGGGAGTTGTGAAACTCGCGTTTGTGCCAATACATGCGGCGGTCGGCGATGGCCATCAGCTCTTCGGTGTGGCGGCTGTCGTCGGGGTAGGAAGCGGAACCCATGCTGATGGAGATTTCAAGGCCGGGAAAATCCTTGTTCAGCGCGTCCACCGCCATGGCCAGCTCGATGCGCTTGACGGCGGCATCTTCGGCTCCCATACCGGGCAGCAGGAGCACGAACTCATCGCCGCCCATCCGCGCCACCAGGTCGTACTCGCGCAGGCAACCACGCATAGCGGAAGCCAAGGCCTTGAGCACCTTGTTGCCGAGCAGATGGCCTCGCGTGTCGTTAATGCGCTTCAGCCCGTTCATATCCACTACGAATACAGTGTAGGGTATGTGCTGGCGGGCGGCCCGGGCCGACTCCTGCTCTAAGCGCGCCCACAAGGCGCGAGCGTTGGGCAGGCCGGTGAGAACATCCGTCTCGGCCGACTTGCCGATCGCTTCGTGGATCAAAGCATTGTGAATGGTCGCTCCCGCCTTCATCCCGACGGCCTTCAGAATGCGCAGATGATCCACGCCGAACGACTCGGTCTCCATGCTATAGAGCGTGAGGGCGCCGATGATGCCCTTGGTCGAATCCAAGGGCACTGACAGCGCGCAGCGCAGCTTGCTGAACTGCAGCGGGTCGCTCAGGTAGCCCGGCTCGACGGCCGGGTTGCCGTTCAAGCTGGGCTTGCCGGTTCCAGCCACCCATCCCGAGAGCCCCTCCCCCAGCGGGATCTGCGCGCCGGCCAGCAGGGGAGCGTTGACACCCTCCACGAAACGCGGGATCAATTTGCCGTCGCGGATCAGGTAAATCGCGATGGCGTCGTAGTGAATCAGTTTCTGCAACTGCTCGGCCAGCAGCCGCAGCGTCTCGTCCACGCTCAGGCTGTTGCCCAGCGCCTGCGTGATGTCGTA
>DASQHK010000104.1:0-10044 GCA_035632135.1 Bryobacterales bacterium | reverse complement strand
GCGTATCGCGTGAAGAGCAAAAAGGAAATCGAGCTGGCCGGTAACTACGCGATCACGAAATTCGACACGGAAGACACCGACGCGCTAGATCGCTGGAGCAAGCGGCGGTCGAGCTACATGTCGGCGGCGAACGTGTCCACGAGCGCCCTGGTTTACAACAGCGGTTACAGCCTGACCAGCTCGCAGTGGGCTTACAACCCTTACTTCGGGATGTTCACTTATCTGCCCTACAACAGCGTGTGCTGGAGTCCTTACGGCTGGGGTTTCTACAGCCCGCGTACCGTGTATTACTACGTGGCGCCGCAAGCGTATTATGGCGGTGGCGGCGGCGCGGCGGCCGTGCCGAGCGCGGCCTATAACCGCAGCTACGGCTACAACACGGTGGGGCAGACCGCCGGCGGCGGCTCCGGCGTGCTCGCCTCGCGCGGCGTCTCGGCGGCCAGCCCCGGCGGCGGCAATTCCGGCGGCGGTTTCTCCCGGGGCGGAGGCTCAGTTGGAGGCGCGGTCGGAGGCGGCGGGGGTATGGCTCGCGGCGGCGGGGGCGGAGGCGGCGGGGCCCGCCGGTAGCTTTTCACCGGGAAACTTCTTCAGGACCCGGTCGCGGATCCAATGAGCGTCCCACCATTCGGTGGGCGTCACCTCGACACCATCCACCTGCATGCTGAAGTGCAGATGATCGCCGCCGGCGAGGCCCGTCGAGTCGCTGCGGGCGACCTCCTGCCCCTGGCGCACCATGTCGCCGGCCTTCACCTCGAACGAGTTCAGATGGCCGTAGATGGATTGCAGCCCGTACCCGTGGTCGATCACGATGCAGTTGCCGTAAATGCCGAGGTAATCCGCCCAGATCACCTTGCCGTCGTTGGCGGCAAGCACCGGCGTGTTGATGGTCACCGCCAGGTCGAAGCCCAGGTGGTCCTGCTCATCCACCTTCTGCCCCTTGTACATATAGCGGCGGTGGTCGGCGAACTCGGCCTCCACCTCGGAGTTGGCCAGTTGCCGGAAGGGCTGGCTCCACAGAAAGCGCGGCTCGGTCTTAAGGCGCATGTCGGAGAGCTGGCGGTTGTTTTCGCGCCGCAGCTCGCCGTTGATTTTCAGGTAGTCATCGAGCAGGTTGCCGGTGAATTGCATCTGCGGAACGTGTGGCTCGATGTTCTGCTCCACCTTCTGCATGAAGCTGTCGGCCAGCTCGATCTCGCGGCTGCGGAACTTTTTGGGGAAGACGCGGGAAAAGAACGTCGCCGTCGCCTCGTTGCCGGCATCGTCGCGTGCAAAGACGAGCGGCGTGGTGTCGGCGGGAACGTCATACGGGAAGGCGAACAGGCAGAAGCGCGAGCCGGGCGGGCCTCCCGGCAGAGGCCAGCTCCGAAACTGGTAGCGGCCCGTGCGCACGCCGGAGTCGCTCGTGCCGGGACCCGCTGTGAACACCACCAGCTCCGAGCCGCCCTGGTTGATGTAGTGCTGCGCGCCGTCCACGCTGAGCGTCGGCGGCGTGCTGCGTACGGCCAGATCGACGGCGAGCGTGGCGACCGAGCCGCGCCAGTCGTCTGATTTGGCCTCCAGCACCAGCCGGACGGGGCCGTCCCGGAGTTGCGGGATGGCCTTGCGGCCGGCGACGAACTGGACCTGCGCGGCCGGCTGCCGCGCGCGCCAGAATTTCCAGCGCGACCCACCCATCCTCTTCTCGAAAACGGGGAAGCGGCGGCCGCTCTGCTCCACCCGCGCGCGCAAGTAGAGCACGCCATTCTTGTCGGACACTTTGACCTTCACTGGCGTGGCCGCGCCGAGCGCCTTGAGCGGCGGCTCCAGTTGCACGAGCGGCGTCTCGCCCGCCAGCCACACCAGCGCCAGGATCACCGCCACGACCACTACAAATCCAAACAAGACCTTGCGCATGCTTCCATCTTGGCACGCTACAATCGCTCGCGGGGCAACCGCTGGAGGAACAATGACGACACGCTTCGTTTGGATCGCCTCGCTGGCCGTCGCGCTCGCCGCGCCCGGACTCGCCCAGAGCGCAGGCTCAGCCGATCAGGCCCTCGCCGATTGCCGCCGGCGCATCGACGCCGTCGATGCG
The DNA here is from genome assembly GCA_035632135.1 of Bryobacterales bacterium. Lineage (GTDB taxonomy): Bacteria > Acidobacteriota > Terriglobia > Bryobacterales > JACQDG01 > DASQHK01. Next base: position 7,970 of record DASQHK010000104.1, on the reverse strand, counting down.
CGCATCGTCGCGCTGCTGAGCGAGCGGGCGAAGATCGTCCAGGAAGTCGGCCGCATCAAGCAGCAGATGCGCGCTCCGGTCGCCGCGCCGAAGCGCGTGGACGAGGTTCTGCGAAAGGTAGCCGCGCGTAATCCCGGCCCCCTTCCCAACGAAGCCGTCGAGCGCATCTACCGGCAGATCATTCAGGAGATGACTGACTTCGAGCGCGCCGAAATCCAGCGCGGCAGCAACAAATGACCGGCCGGCAGAGTGTAGAGGCTGCCTTAAGGGGTTCGCTGCGCCCAGACAGTACCCAGGGTTTGCCGGCAAGGTACCTCTGCTCCATTGGCAACACCCAGCCCTTTGCCTGACAATTACCCTGGATGCACCTGCAGTTCCAGCCACAGCGGCGCTACCTCGGTTACCATCCCGTGCTGTTGATGCTGGCGGTCGTCGTAGGTATCAGTATTATCCGGGAGTGGTGGCTGGTTGCGGTCATGGCGCTGGAAATCTATTGTCTGCTGCTGCGTTATCTCGGCCGGCAGGCATCTGCCGAGCGCCAGTATGCCAGGAAGGTCGCGGAAGAGGTCGGCGAACTCCACCTGCGGACCATCGAGGGATTGGCCTCGGCCATCAACGCCAAAGACAATACGACGCACGAACACCTGGCGCGAGTGGTCGTCCACGCCGAGGCCATCGGCAAGGAGATGGGGCTGCGGGAAGATGAGCTGAAAGCGTTGCGGACCGCAGCGCTGTTGCACGATATCGGAAAGCTCGCCGTGCCCGAGCACATCATCTCCAAGCCCGGCCGCCTGACGGAAGAAGAGTTCGAGAAGATGAAAACCCACACCCTGGTGGGTGCCGAAATCCTGGAGCGCGTCCGCTTCCCTTACCCGGTGGTCCCGATCGTGCGCTCGCATCATGAGCGCTGGAACGGGTCCGGCTATCCCGACGGTCTGAAAGGTGAAGAGATCCCGGTAGGAGCCCGCATCCTGGCCGTCGTCGATTCCTTCGACGCGTTGTCCTCCGACCGCCAGTATCGTCGTGCCCTCTCGCGCCAGGATGCCATGGAGGTGATCAAGAAGGGTTCGGGCGTTCTCTACGACCCTAAGATCGTAGAGATCTTTGAGAGAATCTATCCCCGGCTGGAATCCCTCGTGAAATCCTTCCCGCAGTTTGGGGCGACTCTCTCCACCGGCGTCAAGATTCAGAGAGGTCTGGCGCCCACGGAGGGGCTGTCTGTAGAGCGCGTCACCGACACCTCCTCCGCGCTGTGTTCCATCGCCCAGGCGCGGAAGGAATTGCAGATTCTCTACGAGCTGACCCAGGCGCTCGGCAACAGCCTCAGCGTGGAGGAGACGCTACGCCTGCTGGCGGACAAGCTCCGCGAATTGATTCCCTACGATACCATCGCGGTGTATTTCACTCATGATGGCAAGCTCGTGCCGCGCTTTGTGGTAGGAGTGAATGACTGGCTGGTCGGGCGGATGCAGATTCCGCTTGGCGAGGGCGTCTCAGGCTGGGTGGCGGCTCAAGGCAAATACAGCCTCAACGGAAATCCCGCCGTAGAACCAGGCTACGTGGAAGACCCGCGCCGGTTCAGCAGATTTCGCTCGGCCCTATCGGTGCCGCTCGATTCTGCCAAAGGCATCATCGGAGCTTTGACTCTCTACAGCTTGCACCCCAATGGCTTCAACGTGGATCACCTGCGTATTCTCAAATCTGTCGGCATGAAGGCAGGATCGACGCTTCAAAATGCGTTGATTTACGAAGCCACCGGAAAATCGGCCGAGACCGACCCGCTCACCGGGCTGGCTAATGCCCGGTCCCTTTGGGCGCGCCTGGAGCAGGAGACGGCCCGCGCAGAGCGCGACAACACGTTTTACTCTGTATTTGTTGTGGACCTGAATGGCCTGAAGCGGATCAACGACACTCGCGGGCACTTGGTGGGCAATAAGGTGCTGGAAGGAGTTGCCGCGGCGCTTCACAGTTGCCTGCGGCCCTACGATACGCTGGCGCGGATGGGAGGCGACGAATTTGTTCTCCTCTTGCCGGGCATGGACGCGGAAGAGGCGGCTGTGAAGAGGATCGACCTGGCAAGGGCCGTGGAGGCTTTGAACAAAGATTTTCCCGGCCTGGGGATCTCGATCAGCATGGGATCGGCTTCCTTCCCCCAGGACGGGAGGGAGCCCGAGAAGTTGATTGCCACCGCGGACCGGCGTATGTACTGGCACAAGAGCGAGTATTACAAGTCCCATCCGAACGTCGCCCCTTCAACTCCGCCGGATGGCAGCCCGCCACAGGCGCGCACGGAAACAGGCAAGACTGCGCCAGGCGAGCAGGCAGCCCGTCAGGTTGCGACTGCCTGGCCACCCCGCATCTCGACGCGGTATCACGGGCTTTCGTGAAGCCAGCTTTCCGATCGCGCTCCATTTGACACGGGAGCGCTTCGCCCGGTATCATAAAGATCTGAATTTGTAAGGAGATCTCTAACAGTCCCGATGGCAAACCACTATTCAGCTCTGAAGCGCGCCCGGCAGACCAAGCGGCGCACCACCGTGAACCGGCAGAACGTCACGCGGCTGCGGCATCAGATCCGGGCGCTGCGGCGCGCTTTACAGTCCGGCGACAAGAGCGGCGTCCAGCCCGTTTTCGCGGAGACGATCAGCTTGATTGACCGCGCCGCGCGGAAGGGCGTCATCAAGAAGAACACCGCGGCTCGCTACAAGTCCCGCCTGTCGCTGCGGGTGAACGCTTTGCAAGCTGCTCCTGCCGCTTAGCGCGTCAGCTCCCACACCAGCTTTTCCATGACCACGCGGTCGTCCGGCCGCTCGCGCCGCAGGTTTCGGTCAGCCTCAAATAAGGCCAGCAGGGCCCGCTCGAGCTGCTGGCGAGAGAAGCGCCGCGCCGTATCCAGAGCCTGGCGCGCGCGCGCCGGCCAGATGGGGAGACCCAGCCGGTTAAACAAGCGGTTCACGTCGTTCTCATTGCGGGCGCCGCCTTCCTTGATGGCCAGGGCGTGGCGAAACAAGCCCGCCAGAAAATTCACCTGAAGCTGCATATAGACGTCCATGCGGGTGAGCGTGTCGAGGATCTCCAGCGCGCGCGTGCGGTTGCGCGAGGCGAGCGCATCGGTCAGCTCGAACAGCCCGCTGGTGCGAGCTTCCGGCACCAGGGCGACCAGCGTATCACGGGTGATTTCCCGGCCGTCGGCGGCGTAGACCGCGAGCTTCGCAATCTCGTTGGCGATCCGGGCCATGTCCAGGCCCAGCGCCTCCACCAGCTCGGCGAGCAGCGCGTCGGCGATGCGCAGGCTGCTCTTGCGCGCGAGCGAGCGTGCGCCCTCGAGCGCCGCCGGCTCGTCGAAGCGGCGCAGCTCCACGTGCACCGGCACGGCGCTGAAGAATTTCGCCAGCCGTTCCAGCTTCTTGCGCTCGTCGCGGTCACCCCAGTTCAGGCGCACCGCCTCGAAAAGCAGCACGACGCCCGGGGTGGGGTTACGGAAGTAGGAATCGAGCACGTCCGAGCCGGGCTCCGAGGCGTCCTCCTCCTCGGCCGCTTCCCTGTTTCTCCCCAGCACGTTCTCGGCGTTGTAGGCCACGATCAGCCGCGCCAGCGCGAACAGCGAAAGCGTGCGCGCCTCTTCGATCACGCGGTCGAGCGAGGTTTCCGCCAGGTCGTACTCGATGCGGCCGCTCTCGCGCTCCTCGGGCGCGAGCGCCGCCTCCACCAGCGCCTTGCGGCAGCCATCGCCGGAGAACAGCTCGTTGCCCAGAAACACGTATCCCGGCGCGAGCCGCTTCTTCTGCGCCTGCATCAGAAACTGGGCCGGGTCCACTAAAACTTCTCCAGAATCGCGCTGACCAGGTTGCGGGAAACCGATTGGCTCAATCGCTGCAGGCCGACCTCGCTCTCCTCAAAATAGGCGCGGGGGTCGATAGAAACCTCGTAGTTCTCGCGCGACTCGAAGTTCTGGTTCTGGTAGATGACCTTCCCGCTGTGACGGTCGCTCAGGGTGACTTGCATCTGGGTGACTAGCTGCACGCTGGTGGCGCGGCCGCTCTTGGGGTCGTAGATGACCGGATTGACAAGCAGGTTGATCACCGCGCCGCGCAGGACGGCGTCGGCGTCTTTCTCGTCGGGCGTGATGCGGAAGCGCGTGCGGGTGATGAACTCGTGGGTGACGGCGCGGGTCAGGTATTCATCCAGCTTGTAGCGCGAGGTGGCATTGCCAAAGGGAAGCACGGCAATGGTTTGAACGTCCTTGGGGATTTGGTCGCCGCGCCCGGCGACCCGATAGCCGCACGCCGAAAAAAAAAGCGACGGCAGCAACACGAGAGGCAGAACGTCAACACAGCGGCGGCGGAGCGGCATTTGCCCCTTCAATTGGTTTGCCGCGTGGGTTCCGGAAGATGCTTGACGCGGCGGCGCAAGACGCCTCCCAGGCGGATCGCAATGCCGCTCGCCATATAAGCAGACGCCATGGCCAGCAGCACCGGCTGGGAGAAATTCCAAATCAGATAGATGGCCATGGTGATCAGCACCACCGTGATCCAGGACCGCTGCTGGAGCAAGTCGATTTCCTTGAAACTGTTGTAGCGCCAGGTGCAGACCATGAGGAATGACACCAGGCCGATCAGCGCCAGCCACAGCACGCCCCAGGGAAACCAGTTGCGGATCGGGTAGCCCCCGGCGGCGTGAACCACAGCCACCAGCATGCCGGCCCCGCACGGAATCGGCAGGCCGACGAAGTATTTCCGTCCCACGCGGCCCGGATTCTTGGGGACCGGGTTGCGCTGCACGTTGAAGCGGGCCAGCCGCGCGGCGCCGCAAACGAGGAACAGGAAAGTCAGGAAGTAACCGAAGTGGTTGAGTTGCTCGGCGAGAGCGCCGCCACTGGCCGGATCGACCCCGCGGATGCCCCAGGCAAAGGCCAGCAAGGCCGGGGCGATGCCGAAGGTGATGACGTCGGCCAGCGAATCCAGCTCCCGGCCAAAGTCGCTCACCGCGTTGGCGAGGCGGGCCAGGCGGCCGTCCATGCCATCGGTGAATACCGCCACGCCGATGGCCAGCGCCGCCAGATCGAACTGTGCCGCTGCTTCCCCCAGGTGGTCGGGCGGCAAGGCGATGGCGCGAATCGTCTTCATCAGCGAGTAAAAGCCGCAGAAGATGGTCCCCGCGGTAAAGATGCTCGGCAGAGCGTAGGAGCCCCGGCCAATCAGCTTTTTTTCCCGGATGCCGCCGGGGGCCGATTTCTCTCTCATATCCCCTCGCTGCGCCGGGCCAGGATCGAGCTGCCCGCCTTCACCCGCTGGCCTCGCTCCACCGCCAGTTTCCATTCCGGTCCCAGCACCACGTCCATGCGCGAGCCGAACTTGATCAAGCCGAAGCGCTCGCCGGTCGCCACGCGATCACCCACCTTCTTGTGACACACGATGCGCCGGGCAATGAGCCCTGCGATCTGCTTGAAGACCACGCGCGAGCGGCCGTCGTCCACTACCAGGGTGTTCTGCTCGTTTTCCGCCGAAGCCGCCTCCCGGCTCGCCACGTTGAACTTGCCCGGGGCATACTGCATATCCGTAATGACGCCGCCCACCGGGCAGCGGTTCACGTGCACGTCAAACACGTTGAGAAAAATACTCACTCGCCTCCCGCCACCCTCCACAGGCCGGATCTCGACGACTTTCCCGTCGGCTGGAGAAACCGCCACCGGGCCCGAGGGGACCTCGCGCTCCGGGTCGCGGAAGAAATAAAGGCAGAACAAAGCCGCCAGCACAAGCGGCACCGCCGCCAGCGGATGCAGCAGCCAAGCCAGCGCTGCTGCCCCTGCCCCCAGCCCTATAGCGTAATAGAGACCGTCTTTCACCATGCGCCGCCTGTAACCATTATAAAAAAGCCCGGCGCGCTTCGCGTCCGGGCCCGCCACAATCGCCTTGCCAGGGCGAGGCCGGCCACGACCGGCCGGCCATGCCCGTCGGGATCAGTGCTTCCTGCTGCGCGCCCTCAAGCCACCTCCCGAGAGCTGCACTGGTGCAGGATGCTTTGCATCTCGTCCTTCAGCCGCAATTTCAGTTTCTTCAGCCGGACCTCCTCGAGTTGTTCCTGCTCGGTGAGGTAGGGATGCGAAGCCAGGTCCTCCAGGCGTCGCGCATAGCCGGCATGTTCCGTAGCCAGGCGGCGGAACTGCTCGTTTGTTGCCATCAGGTGCTCTTGCATCTGTTCCTGAGGGCTCCGTTCCATAGGCGTACTTCCTCCTTAGCAGTGGGGTTGCCACGCCGAGTCGTACTCTGTTTGGAATTTTTCGCTCGGTGGGTTGAACTGAAGTAGCGGTGGTAGATTCTGGGTCATCCTTCCGCCACCACAACATTATCACAAACCGAAGGCAGGCGCAATCGTTTTGAAGCCGGCCGAAAATCCATGTAAGTAATTACAAACAAATCAGTTGCATTACAATGGCGTCCTCCGTGGGGGAGGTGTAATAGGCTTGGCGAATCCCGCTCGCGGCAAAGCCGAAACGCTGGTAAAGCCGCTGCGCGGCGGTGTTGGAGACGCGCACTTCGAGAGACACACGGCCGCAGCCTGCGCCCAGAAACAACCGCAGAAGAGCACTGGCCACGCCGCGGCGGCGCAGGGCAGGATCGACAGCCAGGGTCAGGATTTCAGCTTCGTCCAGCGTGGGGCGTAACGCCACCAGAAAACCCGCCACCTGCCTTTCGCACTCGGCGACCAAGCACTGCCGCGTGGGCTCCTGAAGGCTCGCCAGCAGATCAGCCTCGGTCCAATTCTCCGCTTCGGGCGAAAGGCGCGCGATCTCCGCGAGCCGCGATACTTCGGCCGGACTTGCCTCACGCACCTGCGGCGTTCCGCTATGATGATCGGTTGGCATACGCCTCGCGCAGGCGGAAACGCCTGCCCTACCTTTATGCGCTCGTCAAGCGGCAGCCGTCAATCCGAGCAGGACCGCGCCGATCTGAGCCGCTTCGGCTACGCCCAGGAGCTGTTCCGCAGCATGGGGGGCTTCTCCAACTTCGCCATCTCGTTTTCCATCATCTCAATTCTCACCGGCGCGGTGACGTTGTTTGGCTATGGCCTCGAGATGGGCGGCCCCCTCGAGATGACGCTGGGCTGGCCCCTGGCGACGGTGTTCACCCTGGCGGTGGCGGCGAGCATGGCCGAGTTGTGCTCAGCTTACCCGACCTCCGGCGCTATGTATCACTGGGCGGCGGACCTGGGGGGACCGGGCTGGGGCTGGCTGGTGGCGTGGCTCAACATCTTCGGCCTGGTGGCGGCGCAGGCGGGCATCAATTACAGTTGCGCGCAGTTCGTGCTGCCCTTCCTGGGTATTCCATCGACCTACGAGAACCTGCTCGCCACGTTCGGCTTCATCCTGCTGACGCAGGCCGCGCTCAACCACTTCGGTATCCGGCTGGTGGCGATCCTCAACGATTTGAGCGTGACCGTGCACATCGTGGGAGTGGTCGTGGTGGTAGCGGCGCTGTTTTTCCTTGCGCCGCGGCAGCCAGTGCATTTTCTGTGGGAGGCCACCAACAGCAACGGCCGCTCGTTTTACGCCTGGGCGTTTGTCCTGGGCCTGCTGCAAGCGCAGTGGACTTACACCGGCTTCGACGGCTCGGCGCACCTGGCCGAGGAGACGGAAGACCCGCGGCGGCGCGCCCCGTGGGGAATCGTATTGTCTGTGGCGGTGGCCGGAGTAGTGGGCTATCTGCTGGTGCTGAGCCTCACGCTGGCGATCCGCAGCGTTCCGCAGGCCCTGGGAGCCAAGGATGCGCAGGGCAACGCGATTCCGGCGGCGATCGCGATTCTCGAAGAGGCGCTCGGGCCGCGTGCCGGGAATGCCATGGCGGCGCTGGCTTCCATGGCCATGTGGTTCTGCGGCCTTTCCTGCGTGACGTCGGCCTCGCGGGCCGTCTATTCCCTGGCCCGCGATCACGGCACGCCGTTTGCCGCGGCCGTGCGCTGGGTGAGCCCGC
>DASQHK010000103.1:0-6797 GCA_035632135.1 Bryobacterales bacterium | reverse complement strand
ATACCCTTCACTTGCCCCGCAATTAGCTGCGCGGCGCGCGCCTCAATCTTCTCGCGCTGCCCGCGTTCGCGAGCATGGCCACCCTGTTCCGAGGTCGCTTCGCATCGCGCCGTCCGAAGCTGATCAGCAAACGCGACCCGGTAGCCTCGGCGAGGCGCTCCAGCGTCCGCATCGAGGGCCGGACGCGCCCGCTTTCCAGGCGCGCGACCACGGGCTGCGTCGTGCCCATCTTCCTCGCCAGCCCCTCTTGCGTAAGGCCAGCGCGGTTCCGCGCCTCGATCACCGCTGACGCCAGGACAAACTCTCCATCCAAAGCCTCGTACGCTTTCCGATACTTCGGCTCCTTCATCCATTTCTTGTGCAGATCGGTTATGCGCGCCATTGCTACACCTCCCTCATGAAACCGCCTTCGCGCGTGTCATGGCCAGCTCGATCTCGCGCCGCGGCGCCTTCTCCGGCTTCTTCACGAAGACCCGCACAATCACCACGCGCCTGCCTGCGGCCGTTACGTACAGTGCCCGCGAAATTCCGCTGCGGCCTCTTAACCGCATTTCCCATAGACGGCCTTCTATATGCTTCACGTGCGGCTCGCCCACACGCTCGAGACCTTTTGCTCAATGAGCTGCGCGATACGTGCGAGCCTCGCCCGCATGTCCTCGCGCAAGGCCTCCACCTCAGCGTCAACCGCTGCATTCAGGGTCTCGACCGTCCACCCCATGTTTCAATATACCAAAAAAGATATACGCCCGAGAGAACTATCTTGTGGTGTTCGGCGAAAAGGCGCTGCGAGAAGCGCCCGCCGCGCGGTTTCCTTCCGGCCTAAGCCGATCAGAGACGGGCAGGCGTGACAGCCAGGCACAGCCGCCGCTAGAAAAACCGGATGCGCGCCAGCTCGGCGAGGTTGCGCAGTCCGCCGGCGAGCGGCCGATAGCGCGAGTCCGGGTCGGCCCGCCACTCCACCGGAAACTCGCAGATCCGCATCCCCCGCCGCCGCGCGGCAATGAGAATCTCGGCGTCGAACATGAAGCCGTCGATGCGCGAGCGGCCGAACAGCTCCTCGGCCGAGCGGGCGCTGAAGAGCTTGAAGCCGCACTGGGTATCAGTGAAGCCTTCCAGGCCCATCAGCCGTAAGATGACCGGGCCGAGCAGGCGCGAGGCCCAGTGGCGGAACGTGCTCTGCCGGCGGACGACGCGGGAGGCGGCCAGCTTGCGGGAGCCGATGGCCACGTCGTGGCCCTCGTCGAGCGCGGCCAGGCCGCGGGCAGTTTCCGAAAACGGCACGCAGAGGCCGGCGTCGGCGAACATGCGGCGCTCGCCGCGAGCCGCCAGCATCCCGGTGCGGACCGCGCATCCCTTGCCGCGGTTAGGCCGGTAGCAGATGGCGCGCAGGTGCGGAGCGCCGCGCATCTCCCATTGGGCGAGCTTCGCGGGCGTGCCGTCTCGGGAGCCATCGTCCACTACGATCAACTCAAAGCTGTAGGGTTGCGCGCGAAAGTAGGCGAGGGCGGCCTCCACATCGGCGTCGATCTTCGTCTCTTCATTGAAAACGGGGATCACGACGGAGAGCGCCGGCCGCGGCTCTTCCTTCTCCCCCTCCTCCCGGTGTGGTATAACCACGGTTTCAGAATAACGCAGGAGGGAGAACAGATTATGGACCGGCGTTCGTTTGTCCAAACGATGGGAGGAGCCAGCATGTTATCGGCGCTAGGAGGCGGCGCTGCCGAGGCGCAGCGCGCGGCAAGGAAGACGCGACTGTACCGGCTGTCGTTCTATTACATGCGGCAAGGCGATCAGGGGGCGCGGATGAACAACTTTCTGTCGTCGCAGTTGCCCCTGTTTCGCAAGGTGATCCCGGGGCCGCTGGGCGCGTTCAACGTGTTCATGGGACCGCAGATTCCGGCGATGGTGACGCTGGCCGGGTTCTCCGGCTTTGGCGAAATGGAGCGGGCCACCAGCCACTATATGGACGATCCCGGCTTCCAGAAAGCGATGGCCGAGATGGAGGAAGGCCCCGAGCCGCCCTACGATTGGGCCGATGTCCGCTTGCTCGAGGCGACCGACTACTCGCCCGAGATCACGCCGCTCGCCGAGAAGCCGAAGACGCCGCGCATCTTCGAGCTGCGCGTCTACCATTCACCGACCTTGCGGCAGGCCAAGGCGCTGCACGAGCGGTTCGCCGACCACGAGATCGGCATCTTCCACCGCGTGGGCGTCCACCCCATCCTCTACACGCGCACGCTGATCGGGCCGAACATGCCGAACCTGACGTACCTGATCCCGTTTGCCTCGCTCGCCGATCGGGAGAAGGCGTGGGACGCGTTCGGCGCCGATCCGGAATGGATCAAGGTGCGGAAGGAATCGATCGACCGTTCCGGGCAGATCACCAATCGCATCAGCATCACGATTCTCAAGCCCGCGGACTACTCGCCGATTCAGTAGCGCCGAAAAACAAAAAAGGCCCCGTCCCTGCTGGGACGGGGCCTTCGGGTCCGTGCGCCCCTGTGCGGGGCGGCCGGTTGCTACTTCTTCTTCTTCTTGGCGGCTTTCTTCGCCGGCTTCTTGGCTGCTTTCTTCATCGAAACATTCTCCCTAACATCAGATATTGTGGCGCGAACGCCACGATGTTGTCTCCATGTATAAGGGCACTGAGGAAAAAAGTCAAGAGAAAAATGCATGCGCGGCTTCCGCCGAGACCCGGCGCGGAAGAGGCCGCGCGCAGAAAAACGGCGCGTTTGGGAAATGTTTCAGCGAAACAGCCGCCCGCTGGGAACCCAGCCCGGGAACAGATAGGCATAAGCAGTAACGATCAGTCCGATGATCGCGGCGAGCGCGACGCTGTGCTTGAACACGGCGCGAAACAGATCGCCCTCCTTGCCTTCCTGGCCGGTGGCGGCGCACGCCACCACGATCGACTGCGCGTCGATCATCTTGCCCATCACGCCGCCCGCGGAATTAGCGGCCGCCATGAGCACCGGACTCAGCGACAGCTTGTTGGCGGTGATGACCTGCAGGCTGCCGAACAGCGCGTTGGAGCCGGCGTCAGTCCCGGTGAGCGCCACGCCCAGCCAGCCGAGCAGCGTTCCAAAAAAGGTGAACAGCGCCCCGGTCGAGGCCATGGCCAGGCCCATCACCGCGTCCATGCCCGAGTAGCGGGTGATAAATCCGATGCTGATCATGGCCAGGATGGCGACCATGCTGTAGCGCATGCGGACGCAGGTGCGGAGAAACACGCGCATGATCTGGCCGATGCTGAGGCCGAGGATGGCGCCGCCGAAGAAGCCGGCCAGGAACGTCGCCGTGCCGATGGAGGCCATCCACTCGAACTCGAATACCGCCGGCTCCGCGTGGGCCTCGGCCACCACCGGCGGCACCCGCAGCGCCTTCATATCGAGGCCGGGGACCGGGAAACGGTTGCTGAACATGCCGAGCACGCTCTTCACCGAGGGTACGCCCCAGAGAATCACGAACACGGCGAGGAGGAGAAAAGGCGTCCAGGCGTGAAGGATTTCAAGGCTGGTGTAGTGGTGGCGATCGAGGTCGTCGACTGCCGCCTCGCCGGGATAGCGCCAGATTTCGCGCGGCCGCCAGACTTTGAAGAAGAATGTCAGCACCAGCATGGTCACGATGCCGCCGATGATGTCGACCAGCGCGGCGTCGCGGTAGTTCGACCAGTAAAGTTGCACGCCGCCGAAGGTCACGCCGCAGACCAGAAGCGCGGGCCACACGGCGATCGTGTCCCGCGTCTTGGCGGCCGTGCGGACCAGCCAGAAGGGCAGAATCAGGGCCGCCCAGGTGAGAATGCGCCCGGCCATGGCGCTCAGGTCCGCCTCGGGCAAGCCGGTGACGGCGACCAATACCCGAATCGGGTTGCCCACGCCCCCGAAGGCGACCGGCGCCGTGTTCGCGATGAGACACAGCACGGCGGCGGCAAATGGATCGAAGCCCAGGCCCGCCATCATCGCCCCGCAGACGGCCACCGGCGCGCCGCCGCCGCCCGAGCCTTCGAGCAGCGCCCCAAAAGCGAAGGCGATCAGCAGGATTTGCAGGCGGCGATCGTCGGTGACGCCTCCGATCGATTTCTTGATGATCTCGAAGTGCCCGGTCTCGACCGTCACCTCGTAAACGAAGACGGCGCAGAGCAGGACCCACGCGATGCGAAACACGGCGTAGACCAGGCCGTCGGCCACCGCCATGGTCACCATGTAAACCGGCATGCGGAACACCGCCGCCGAGAGAACCACGGCCGCTGCCAGGGCATACACCGCCGCCTTATGCGCCAGCATCCTCCGCACCGCCAGCAGGAAAAGAAGCAGGCAGACCGGAATCGCCGCCACCGCCGTGGAGAGCGCGCGGTAGTGGAGCGGATTGTAATTTTGAATCCACTGGTCCATAGGGCTTGCTGATTGTAGCAACCGCCGTGCCCGGAGGACGCTCCCGCCGCCTTTGGCGCAGATGTATACTACCCGCATGGAAGAGAAACCAAAAGGGCCGGGTGCGTTTGAGCAGGCGGCGCGCGAGGCGGAGGCGGAAGTCAAGCGCGCGCTCGAGTTCATCGAAGCGCGCGTAGTGCCCAAGGCGCGGCGTGACGGCGAGAAGATCCTGCGTCGAATTTCAGAAGAACTCGATCACTGGGCCGACCATCTCCACGACTCGCCCGGCGCCTCATCGCCCGGGCCGCCGCCGGGCCCGCCGCCGGAGGAAGACAAGAAGTGAGCCCGGGCCGGCGGCGCGCGGCTTTGGCGCTCACGCTGGCCGTGCTGGCTCTGGCCGCCTGCGCGCGGAAGAAACCACGGGTCTCGGCGCCCGCTCCGGCGCCGCAGGTTTTCGTCGGCGCGACCGAAGAAGGTATGGCCAGTTGGTATGGGCATCCCTATCACGGCCGTCCCACCACCAGCGGCGAAATCTACGACATGGAAAAGCTGACCGCCGCGCACCGCACGCTGCCGTTCGGCGCGCACGTCCAGGTTACCAACCTCCAGAACGGCCGCGCCGTCGAGGTGCGCATCAACGACCGCGGGCCCTTCGTCGAAGATCGCGTCATCGACTTATCGCGGGCCGCCGCGCGCCAGATCGCCATGCTCGGGCCGGGAACGGCGCGCGTGCGCCTGCGCGTGGTGGCGCTGCCGGAGGCGCCCGCGCCCGGCTTCTTTGCCGTGCAGGTCGGCGCGTTCCGCAATCGCGACAACGCCGAGCGGCTGCGGGCGGACCTTGCTCGGCGTTATGGCGTGGCGTTCATTCAAAAATACGACGGGCCGCAGGGCCTCTTCTACCGCGTGCGGGTCGGCCGCGAGAGCGATGTTCCGGCGGCCCAGGCCCTGGCCGGCGAGCTGCGCCGGCAGAACTTCACGCCCCTCGTGGTCCGGGTGGACGAAAACGCGGCCAGCGATCCGCTATAATAAGGATCGTTGGCGCAGCAGTTACCGCTCTTCGAGAGCGCGGCTTCCAGTTTCGGCTTGGTCGGCGACTCGCCGGAAATGCAGCGCGTTCTGCGAACCATTCACAAACTGAGGAATAACCGCAACCCTGTGCTGCTGCTCGGCGAAAGCGGCACGGGCAAGGAACTCGCGGCGCGCGCGCTGCATGCGGTGTCGCCCGGCGCGGCGGGCGTGTTCGTCGCCGTGAACGCGGCGGCGCTCGCGGCGACGCTTGTGGAAAGCGAGCTGTTCGGCCACGCCAAGGGCAGCTTTACCGGAGCGGGTTCGTCCCGGCGCGGGCTGATCGAGCAGGCCCACGGCGGCACGCTGTTTCTCGATGAGATCGGCGAGTTTCCGCTCGAGATGCAGGCCAAGCTTCTGCGGGCGCTCGAGGAAGACGAAGTCCGGCCCGTAGGCGCCGAGCGCACCGTTCGCGTGGACGTGCGCCTGATTGCGGCCACGAACCGCGAGCTGGCAAAAGAAGTAGAGGCGGGCAGGTTCCGCGCCGATTTGTTTTACCGCCTCAACGTGGTCACTCTGCGGCTCCCGGCCCTGCGCGAGCGCCCGGAAGACGTTCCGCCGCTGGTGAGTCATTTCCTCGGCCAATACGCCCCGCGGCCCATGCGGCTCACCGGGCGCGCGATGCAATGTCTTATCAATTACGACTGGCCGGGCAATGTGCGCGAGCTCGAGAACGCCATCCAGCGCATGACGGCGCTCTGCTCGGGCCAGGATCTCGATATACCGGATCTGCCGACTCAGCTCCGCAACGCCGCCGAGGCGTCCCCGGCTGCCGAGCCGCGCCGGACGGCCGCGCCGGGCGAGGTCGCGCCGCTCGCCGAGGTCGAGAAGCTGGCCATCGAGCACGCCATGAAGGTGGCGCGCGGCAACATCCAGAAAGCCGCCAGGATGCTAGGTATCGGCAAGACCACGCTCTACCGAAAACTCAAGGATTACGGCCTGGAATGGAAGGCCGGTGCGGCCGCAGCGACGTAGGCGTCCATGCCCCCGCCGAGACCCGCCGCCCGAAGCTTTCGCGATCTGCTGGTGTGGCGCAAAGCGCATGAGTTTGTGCTGGCGGTCTACGTTCTCACGGCCGGCTTTCCCAGGCAGGAGATCTACGGTCTATCGCATCAGATGCGGCGGGCGGCACTCTCCATTCCGGCCACCATCGCCGAAGGATTCCGGCGACGCGGTAAAGCCGACAAAGCCCGATTCATGAACATCGCTGAGGGTTCCCTCGAAGAATGCCGCTATTACCTGATCCTGGCCCACGACCTCGGCTATGGCGATACCGCCCAGCTCATGGCGCTTCTCGAGCAGGTCAGCAAGCTCCTGAACGCCTACGCCGCCGCCATTCTCTCTTCCGTCTCCTGACTCCTG
>DASQHK010000102.1:0-5724 GCA_035632135.1 Bryobacterales bacterium | reverse complement strand
GGAACAGCAACAGGAATACGAACGGCAACAGGCGGTCCTTCGACAGCCGCCACACCAGGGAAAAAGCGAGCGTCGCGCTGACCGCCAGCAGGATGCCCTGCAGCGCGTGATGAGGCCAGGGGCGCTCACCCAGAATGCTATGTCGCAGCGCGTGGTAGACATTGAACAACGGCTCGTCGGTGAGAAAGTAGCGCAGCAGGTGCGTCCGGAGCGGGCGATCTGGGTTCAGGAACTCCTGGATCTGGTTGTAGTCGTTGTCGTAGAAGCCGAGCTGCCCGGCCAGGCGCAGCGGCAAGCTGAAGCAGAGGCTGGCCAGAAAGGCCAACAGGTGCGCGGTCCAGGCGAGTGGCGGCGAGTCCCGACGCTCGCCGGCCGCCGCGAGCGCGCTTGCCGATGGCCCGCTCGAGCTGCGGCTTGGCTGCATGGCGCCGGTCTGCGGCAGCCGGAAGGACATGGTGCTCAGCGCTCAATCAACTGAAACGCAAACATCGAGGAACCCGCCACAACGGCCACCTGCTGTTTGCCGTCGAGCAGGTAGGTCACAGCCGGCGCCGCGATGCCGCGGCCAGGCTCGCCGCCCAGGATTCCAGTCGGAAGTCTCCACAGCACCTTGCCGGTGCGTGCATGGAGGGCCGTGAAGTAGCCCTCCGCGTCACCACTGAACACCAGGTCTCCGGCGGTGGCCAGCGCCGCGTCGCGCCCGGCGGTCGTAGCCTTGAACTCCCAAATGCGCTTGCCGGTATTGGCGTCGAAGGCGCGCAGGGCGCTCCAGGCGGGCGTGGCTCCGGCCGCCTCGTGAACGCTGCCCATCCACATGAGGAACGGCCGCGGCTCGAGCAGCTCGTCAACAGAGAACTTCTCGCAACTTTCGAATGAGGGCACGTACACGAGATGGGTCTGCGGATTGTAGGCCATGGGATTCCAGTTCTTTCCTCCGCCGAGCCCGGGGCAGACTACGGTCCCCTCTTTGGTTGGATCGAGTCCCGGGATCGGGATCGGCCGTCCGCTGGCGTCGAGCCCTTTCGCCCAGGTCTGCTCGATGTAAGGAAAGCCGTAGATGAACGTACCGTTCGCGCGGTCCAGAGCGTAGAAAAAGCCGTTGCGGTCGGCGTGCAGCAGCGCTTTGCGCCGGGCGCCGCTCACTTCAATATCAGCCAGCACGGGCTCGTTCACACCGTCCCAGTCGTGCGTGTCGTGCGGAGTGAACTGAAAGTGCCATTTCAGCTTGCCCGTGTCAGGGTCGATGGCCAGCAGGGAGTTGCTGTAGAGGTTGTCGCCGGGGCGCACGCCGCGGTTCAGGTCGGGCCCGGGATTGCCCGTGCCCCAGTACAGCAGGTTCAAGTCGGCGTCATAAGAACCAGTCACCCAGGTGGACCCGCCGCCGCGCTTCCACGCGTCGCCGCCATCCTTCCAGGTTTCCGAGCCCGGCTCGCCCGGGGCGGGAATAGTCCACAAACGCCAGAGCCGCTCGCCGGTGAAGGAGTAAGCGTCGACAAAGCCTCGGTTGGCGAACTCCGCGCCCGCCATTCCGACGATGACTTTGTCCTTCACCACCAGCGGGGCTGCGGTAGCGCTGTAGCCCTGCTTGTAATCCGCCAGGACCTTGTCCCATAACAACTGGCCGGTTTTTTTGTCGAGCGCTTCCACGTGGGCGTCGATCGTCACCAGAAACAGGCGGTTCCCTGCCAGCGCGAAGCCCCGGTTCACAGGCCCGCAGCACAAGCCGATTTTGGCCGGGATCGCCCGCTCGTATTGCCACAGGCTGCGGCCCGTCCGCGCATCCAGCGCCCAGGCGTAGCCGCTCGGACCGGTGAAGTAGAGTACACCGTCCTCAAATAGCGGAGTCGCCTCGAAAACACCGGGCACGCCGGTGTGGAACATCCATTTGACAACCAGGCGGTTCACGTTCGAGGCGTTGATCTGGTCGAGCGGGCTGAAGCGCGTGGAAGCCAGATCGCCGCCATAAACGGTCCACTGCTGGGCCGCGGCGAGCGCCGGCACAAGGACCACCAAGAGCGGGAATAGCAGGTCCTTCATCGCCCCCGCCACGGCCTGCACGACTCCGCAACCAACTCGCTCCATTTCGCCTCCGGCCACGGCGGCAGAGAGTACCCCTCGGTGTCTCTCCCGGTGGCTTTCGACAATTTACCATGCAGCGTTCACCGCAAAGCCAAACAGCCCGGATCCCTCGAACGCCCGGCCCCCATGTTTGAATCGTGAACCCCGAAGAAAGTTCGGCGGATTCGCCAAAGAAGAAATCGGAGATGCGGAGTGCGTCGACGGTGACGGCCCGGCGTCACCGGCCCATTGCGCGTAGCTCCCTGGGTATTACTTCGTAGGTAGTACGGATCTACAGCAGCCGGAAGTGCACGGTCACGAGCGCGCCCACTGTCACAGGGTGCCCGTCTTTGTAGGCCGGCTTGAAGCGCCACTGCCGAACCGCCTCGACGGCCTTCTCATCCAGGCCGAGGCCCAGGCCGCGCCGCACCAGGATCTTGTGCGCTTTTCCATCGGGCTCCACCTCGATGTAAAGCTCCACCGTTCCCTGGTGCTTCGCCTTGCGGGCTTCCTCGGAGTACTCCGGATCGACGCGGTGGATCAACAGCGGCGCGGTCACTCCACCGCCCACCCGATACACGCCCCCGCCGATGCCGCCACCCGAGCCGGGACCCACGCCCGCTCCGTTTCCCGAACCCACGCCGCCACCCTCGCCGGAACCGATTCCGCCGCCGGAGCCCGGCCCGTTCGACAGCGGCCCGATCTTGCCCAGCGGATCGCCCAGCACCGCCATATTCACTTGCGGAACCTGGATGTCCGGCGGCACCACAACCGTCGGCTCCATCGGCAGCTTGGGGTGCTCGTTGATGATTTGCACCGTCGGCGGCGTAAACTGCTGGAGCGCGAACTTCGGCAGCTTGCCCTTGCTCGCCGGCAACGGATTGCGGTCGCCACCGCCCCCGCCGCCGCCCGCCTGCTTGTTCGATGGCTTCACGACGGGAATGTACTCCGAGAGGTCGGCCGGCAGAATCAGCGTAACCCCCTTCTTGGCTGCGTCGCGCACCGCCGGCTGCGTGAACACCGTGAACAGCAGGGCCACGATCACCAGATGCGTCACCACTGAGGACGTCGCCGCCTGCCTCGTGTATCGGTACTCGCCCCAAATGTCCTTGACCGGGATCGGTTTGGAAGTCAGCACCAGCGGCGGCTCCGGCTTCTGGTTGAACCGTTCCCGAATCTGGCTCACCAGGGACTTGAACCAGGGCTCTTCCAATGTATTAACAAGCAAATGGTCGAGGTTGTCTTCCTCTCGGCCGGGCAAGTTCGCGGCGCCCTTTTCTTGCATGGCGGTTTGCGGCATCTCCTCAGTGTCCCAAGCGTCGGTCGTCACCGGGGCGTTCTTCTGTCTGTTTCGACGCTCCCGCTTCCAACGGCGTTACACCTTTTGGAATCTCACCTTATTTTAACACATCTGTCTACGCATCAAGCTTATGACGGGAAGGCCCGGCCGGCGCAACAGCTTGATGTTAATTCTGCGCGAAGGCCCACTCCAAAAATCTGGAGCGGCGAGGCTCGCCGGCAGGTCGCCACCGCGCCTGGAGCAGCGGGTGCCTTCCAGCCTACGATATAATTTGGGTTACCCGTCCGTCCAGGAGAGAGTTGGGAGTGTTCGACCCCAAATCCACGGTCAACTTGCCCAAGACTGCCTTCGCGATGAAGGCCAGCCTGCCGCAAAACGAGCCCAAGTTGTTGGCGCGGTGGGCCCAGGAAGACCTCTATGGCCGGATCCGCGAGGCCCGCCGGGGCGCACCCATCTACCTTCTCCATGACGGCCCTCCCTACGCCAACGGCAACATCCACCTCGGCACGGCGCTCAATAAGATTCTGAAGGACTTCATCGTCAAGTCCAAGACCATGGCGGGCTTCAACTCGCCCTATGTGCCCGGCTGGGATTGCCACGGACTTCCTATCGAGATCAAGGTCGACCAGGAGCTGGGCGGCAAAAGGGCCCAAATGTCGGCCCTCCAGATCCGCGCCGCATGCCGCCGCTACGCGGAGAAGTACGTCGGCATCCAGCGCCGCGGCTTTGAGCGGCTGGGCGTGCTCGGCGAATGGAACGCGCCGTACCTCACCATGTCGGCGCAGTACGAAGCCGCCATCGCCGGGGCGTTTGTCGACATGCTGGCGGGCGGCTATGTCTACAAGGACCTGAAGCCCGTGCACTGGTGCATGCGCGACCATACGGCGCTCGCCGAAGCCGAAGTGGAATACGAGAACGAACCGAGCCCCTCCATCTGGGTGAAATTCGCGCTGCCTCACGGAGCCGAAACGATCGACCCTGCTCTGGCCGGCCGGCGCGTCAGCGCCATCGTTTGGACGACCACGCCGTGGACCATCCCCGCCAACATGGCGATCGCGTTTCATCCGAAATTCGACTACGCGGCCATCGAGGGCAACGGCGGCGAGGTTTATGGCGGCGAGGTTTATATCGTCGCCGAGAAGCTGGCCGCCGCCACGGCGGCGCGCCTCGGTTTCGCGGCGCGCGAGCCCCTGGCCGTGTTTCGCGGCGAAAAACTGGAAGGCCTCGAGTTTCGCCACCCGTTTCTCGATCGCATCTCGCGCGGCATTCTCGCCGGCCACGTGACGCTCGAGCAGGGCACCGGCGCCGTGCATACCGCTCCGGGCCACGGGCTCGAGGACTATGTCGTTGGCAGACAGTACGGCATCCCGACCTATTGTCCGGTCGATGCGGCCGGCAAGTTCTTTCACGCCGAAGGCGCCGAGGGCCGGCTGCCGGAGGTGTTGATCGGCAAGACCGTCTGGGAGGCCAACCCGATCGTCGTCGATCTGCTCCGCAAGCACGGCGCGCTGCTGGCTACCGAGCAGATCGAGCACAGCTACCCGCACTGCTGGCGCTGCCACAACGCGACCATCTTTCGCGCCACCGAGCAGTGGTTTATCGGCATGGATCGCAACGACCTGCGCCGCCGCACGCTCGACGAGATCCACCGCATCCGGTGGCTGCCGGCGTGGGGCGAGGAGCGCATGTCCAGCATGATCGCAACGCGCCCCGACTGGTGCATCTCGCGCCAGCGCGTTTGGGGCGTGCCGATCATCGTGTTCTATTGCCAGGCCTGCCAGTCGCCCCTCACCGACCGGGCCGTCCTCGATCACGTGGTGAGTCTGTTCCGCGAGCACACCGCCGACGTCTGGTACGAGCGCGAGGCGAGCGAGATGGTTCCCGCCGGCACGCGCTGCAAGTGTGGCGGGACAGAATTTCGCAAGGAGAGCGACATCCTCGACGTGTGGTTCGACTCCGGCTCGAGCCACCTCGCCGTGCTGGGCCACCGCCCGGATTTGCCTTGGCCCGCCGATCTGTACCTCGAAGCCGGAGACCAGTATCGCGGCTGGTTTCACAGCTCGCTGCTGGTGGGAATCGGCATCCGCGGCCAGTCTCCCTATCGCGGCTGTGCTTGTCACGGCTGGGCTCTCAACGCCGAAGGCCAGGCGATGTCGAAGTCGCTTGGGACCGGAGTCAACCCCGACGACATCGCGCGCTCGCACGGGGCGGAGATTCTCCGGCTGTGGTCCAGCTCCATGGAGTTGAGCGACGACTCCCGCATGTCGCCGGAGATCCTGGCGCGGCTCTCGGAGGCCTATCGCAAGGTCCGCAACACCTTCCGCTACATGCTCGGCAATCTCTACGACTTCGATCCGGCTAAGGAT
>DASQHK010000101.1:0-8457 GCA_035632135.1 Bryobacterales bacterium | reverse complement strand
AAGGATGATACGGGCGCGGTGATTGTCGCCGCCAAGGTGAAGCTCACCGACCAGGCCACCAACCAATCCCGTGAACAGAACACCAATGCGGAAGGCATTTTCGAGTTCCGCGCTCTGCCTCGCGGCGAATACACGATCGAGGCCGAGCAGACGGGCTTCAAGAAACAGGTCATCGCCAACATCCTCCTGCAGGTGGCGCAGACGCAAAACCTGCAGGTCACGCTGCAAGTCGGAGGAGTAACCGAATCGATCGAGGTGCAGGCGACTGCCGGCTTGCTGCAAGCCTCCGAGGCCAGCCTGTCGCAGGTCATCGATGAGAAGCGGGTCCTGGAGCTTCCGATCAACGGCCGCAACCTCATGCAGTTGGTCCCTCTATCGGCCGGCGTGATTACCGCCGGCAGAGCGAGCGCCACCGAGCGCCAGGCCAACTACGGCTCCGCTTTCTCCGTAGGAGGCCAGCGGGACAACACTTCCGTGGTCCTGGTCGATGGCATGGAGATCAGCGGGCAGGAGCTTAACAACTACCCTCTGGCCATACCGTCGCTCGATTCCGTCGCCGAGTTCCGTGTCCAGACCTCCAACTACTCGGCCGAATTTGGCGGAAACTCCGGCGCTATAATCAACGTGGCCTCCAAGCGCGGCTCCAATGAACTCCATGCCACGCTGTTTGAGTTCCTTCGCAACAACGATCTCGATGCCCGGAACTTCTTTAGCTCCGGAACGGCCCCGCTAAAGCGCAATCAGTTCGGATTTAGCGCCAGCGGCCCGGTGTTCATCCCGAAGCTTTACAACGGCAAGAATAAAACTTTCTGGATGTTCAGCTATGAAGTAACCCGGCAGCGCCAGGCGGTCAGCAGCACGGCGCTGGTGCCCAGCCTCGCGGAGCGCGCCGGAGATTTTAGCGGGGTAAATTCCCCGGGGCTTCAGATAGTGGACCCCTTGAGCAAGACGCCGTTCCCCAACAACGTGATCCCGCAAAGCAGGATCAATCCGATCGGCTCTGCGCTGGCGAAGCTATATCCGGTTCCCAACAGTCCCGATCCGGCTCGAAACTACGTCGCCACTCCCGGGGGCCTCACCGACAACAATGTTCCGGCGCTGCGGATTGACCATCAATTGAGTTCCAGAGACGCCCTTTGGGGGCGATTCACGGAAAATTCGCCTCTCAATGTGGGCGTGGGATCGGCGCTTTCGGCTGCCTTCCCCGGATTTGACCAGGTGCAGGATGACAACAACCTGCAGTTCGCGCTGGGCGACATTCACACCTTCAGCCCCACCATTGTGAACGAAGCGAATGTGGGATACGTGCGGTTCCGGCGGGAGCGCCACTCCCAGGATTCCGGCAAGATCAACTGGGTCCAGCAACTAGGCATAAAAGGGTACGCCGTCGATCCTCTTGCCTGGGCCGCCCCTTCTGTGACGCCCACCGGATATAACGAAATCGGCTACTCCCTCAACAATGCAGTTTTCAAGTGGCTCAGCCAATCCGATCAGATTGTAGATAACCTGTCGATCATCCGCGGCGCGCACACGTTCAAGCTCGGCTTGACCATTCAAGCCAAGCGGCAGACGAGCATCCAGTGGGGTAACCCGAACGGCACGTACGGCTTTTCAGGAATGTTCAGCGCTCCTGTGCCGGTGACGACCACCACGCGTTTCCACTCCATGGCGGACCTGCTGACGGGATATCCGACAACCTTCAATCTCCAGCTCAATCCATTCTCCGTCCACGACCTGTACAAAAACGAGGGGTACTACTTTCAGGACGACTGGAAGGTGACTCCCACTCTGACCGCCAACATCGGAATGCGGTGGGAGTATTTCGGCAGGCCGGTTGACCGCCATGATCAGATGGCCAGCTTTGACCTCAACACCGGCCAGCAGATATTCCCGGGCCAGAACGGAGTTCCTCGCAGCCTGGCCGATCAGTACTATAAGAACTTCGCGCCGAGAATTGGACTGGCTTGGCGGCCGAGGGGGAACAATCGTCTCACTGTGCGCACGGCCTATGGAATCTTTTATACGCCCGAGATTATCGGCAGCTTCCGCACCGATGGGTTCCAGGATCCCAACGGAAGGACGTACAACCTCACGGTCCGCCCGCCGGATCCCAAAAACCCTCTTCCGATTTTCACCGTGGATAACCCCCTGGCCCAGGCTAACCTGGTGATCGCCAATAACCGCGCCGGCATCCAGCGGAACTTCCGCGATGGTCAAGTCCAGCAGTGGAACGTGACAACCCAGTATCTCATCACCAAGGACACTGTTTTCGAGCTGGCCTATCATGGCTCGAAGAGTTCGCATCTGGGGAGCAGTCTCAACTACAATCAGACCAATCCTTACCCGGCCCAGCCCCCGGCTTTCAAACTGATTTTCCCGTATCCGCAATATGGATCAGTCAGCATTCTGGAATCCCGGGCAGCCGCAAACTATAACGCTCTCCAGGCGCGTTTGGAGCGGCGTTTCGTGAATGGTTTTACCTTCCTGGCGTCCTACACCTTCCAGAAAACGCTGACCGACCTCGACTCCACCAGCGTGGGCATCGCGAATGGCGCCGGTCCCACCGGCCCTCAGACCATCACGGATATCCGCTCCAACAAGGGCCCGACGGTTTTCGACCGGCCGCACCGGCTGAACGTGAGCGCGCTGTACGAGCTTCCCTTCCTCAAGAAGAGAACGGATCTGCTTGGGAAAATCGCAGGGGGCTGGCAGGTCGGCACTATCAGCACATTCCAGGACGGCGCTTACCTGACGCCGGCCTCCTATGGGGTGCAGTTTGTCGGCTCCCGGCCCAACCTGCTGGGCAACCCCAACCTCTCCCACGGCGACCGCAGCATCAATCGCTGGTTTGACGTCAGCAAGCTGGCCAACCCGCTCCCCGGACAACTCGGCAACGCCGGCAAAGGCACCGTTCTCGGCAGCGGCAACAACAAGTGGGACGTCGTGATCTCGAAGTTCTTCCGCTTCACGGAACGTCAGCGGCTGGAGTTCCGCGCGGAGTTGTTCAACGCGTTTAACCATCCGCAGTTCGACGATCCAGTCATAGCTCCGGCTAACAACCCAACCGCTGGGAAGATCACGTCGGCCAGCGACTTCGGGTACGCGCAGACGGAGCGCGTAATTCAGTTTGGGTTGAAGTTTGACTTTTAGCAGGCTGGCGAAAAAAAATCCAAATACCGCTTGCTAACGCGCACGGCGCGGAATCGGCTCTCGATAGTTCAAACGCCGCTTGCTAACGCGCGCGGTTCGGAATCGGCTCTCGATAGTACCGAGGCGCGACCGTGAGGGAGCGGACCTGCGGCGGCAGTGTCAGAGCGCTGCCGGCCCTCCGGCATGTAAGGATGGCGGCTACAATGGAAAGAGGCGTGGCGCTCGCCCGCCTCCCGGCGCAATGTCGCAATCCATCTCCTACTGGTTTGACGCCGTTCTGCTAACGGTGGTGCTGGCGGCGCAGGTCTGTTTGTACCAGGCGGCGCAGCCGGCCCTGCGGCGCTGGCTGCGGCCACGCGGGCTGCGCGCGGCGCAGGCCGCGCTGGCCGCGCTGCTAGCGGGCGCCCTGCTGGTGGTCGCGCTGAACAGCGAACAGCGGTTCTGGAGAGCGTCGCGCTGGCTGAACCGCAGCCTGACGTTTGCGGCGGCGATCTGGGTGGCCGGATCAGTGGGCGCGGCCGTGATCCTGGCGGCGGCGTGGCTGGCGACGCGAAGAAGCGCGCCGGGGTCGGCGGGAAAGCGCGCGGGCGCCGGCCGGCGGAGTTTCCTGGCGGGCGCTGCGCGGCTGGCGGCGCTCGCGCCGTTCGGCGTGGCGGGGTACGCGACTCTGCTGGTCCGGCGCGAGTTTGAGGTGCGCGAAACCGACTTCCCCGTGCCCAACTTGCCCGCTGATCTCGAAGGCCTCCGCCTCGCGCAATTGAGCGACATCCATTTCAGCCCCTACCTGACCCTGCCGGAGTTGGAGCGCGTGGTGGCCATGGCCAACGAAACGCGGCCGCAGGTGGCGCTGGTTACCGGAGACCTGATCACGCGGCGCGGCGATTCGCTCGAAGCGTGCCTGGCGCGGCTGGCGCGGCTGCGCGCCGAGGCCGGCGTGTTCGGCTGCCTGGGCAACCACGAGATCTATGCCGGCTGCGAGGATTTGACCGAGCGCCGCGGCCGCGAGCTGGGCATCGAGTTCCTGCGCGGCGAGCGGCGGGCCCTCCGGTTCGGCGGCGCGCGGCTGAACGTGGCCGGCGTCGATTACCAGCGGCAGCGCCGGCCCTACCTCGCCGGGGCGGAGCGGCTGCTCGATCCGGGCGCAATAAATCTGCTGCTCTCGCACAACCCCGATGTTTTTCCGGTGGCCGCCGATTTGGGATATGATCTGATAGTCGGCGGGCACACCCATGGGGGGCAGGTGACGGTGGAGATTTTGGAACAAACACTCAACGTCGCGCGTTTCTTCACGCCTTATGTGGCGGGGTTGTATCGCCGGGGCGCTTCGTCCATTTATGTGAGCCGGGGGATCGGGACGCTCAACCTGCCGATGCGGTTAGGCGCGAAACCCGAGGTTTCGCTGCTGCGGTTGCGGCGGGTCTGACAGTAGAGTGCGCTACCTGATCCTGAGCGACATCCACTCCAATTGGGAGGCTCTGGAAGCGGTGCTGGCCGCGGCCCAGGGACTCTATGACAAAGCCCTGTGCCTGGGCGACCTGGTGGGGTACGGGGCTGATCCCAACCCGGTGGCGGAGTGGGTGCGGGCCAGCGTCGCGGTGGTGATCCGCGGCAACCACGACAAGGCCTGCTCGGGCCTGGAGAGCCTGGAGTGGTTCAACGAGGTGGCGCGCGACGCGGCGCTGTGGACCCTGCACGCGCTGACCCCTGAGAATTTGCAATACTTAGTGGGCCTCGCCAAGGGGCCCGTCGACAGCGACGGCATGACGCTGGTGCACGGCTCGATCCTCGACGAGGATGAATACGTGGTTTCGCCGCGCGAGGCGGCCCAGGTGTTTCCGTATCTGCAGAGCCCGCTGACGCTGTTCGGCCACACGCATATCCAGGGAGGGTTCGTGGAGAACCGCGGGCAGCTGCAGATCGTCCGGCCGCAGCCGAACAAGGGGCCGCAATATCTGGAGATCGAGGCGGACGAGCGGTACCTGCTGAACCCGGGCTCGGTCGGCCAGCCGCGCGATGGCGACTGGCGCAGCGCCTTCGTGCTCTATGACTCGGAGGAGAAGCTGGTGGTGTTCCACCGCGTGGAGTACGACCTGGCCAAGGCGCAGGAGAAGATCCGGGCGGCGGGCCTGCCGCAGCACCTGGCGGCGCGGCTCAGCGTGGGGAGGTGAGCGAAGTGGAGATCACGCCGCTGCCGTTTCGCGCCAGCCTCGCGGAGTACCAGCGGCAGGCGGAGGAACTGCTCGAGGCCTGGAAGGCAGGCGATCGCGGCGCGATCCAGATCCTCCGGACCAGGCACCCGCGCTTTCTGGACGACCGTATCCCGTGGCTGCCAAAGCGGCTGCCGGACTCCGAAATTCGAAGCGCCGCGCTCGAGCTGGCCGACACGCAGCTCGCCATCGCCCGCTGGTACGACTTCCAAAGCTGGCCGGCGCTTGCGCAATATGTCGAAGCGGTCGCCCACGAGGACTCTCCGGTCTGCCAATTCGAGTCGGCAGTGGAAGCGGTCATCAGTGGCGACGTCGCTGCGCTCGAGTCGTTGTTGCGCCAGAATCCCGAACTGGTGCAAGCCCGTTCGACGCGCGTCACCCACTTTGACCCGCCTGTGCATCGGGCCACGCTGCTTCATTACGTAGCCGCCAATGGGGTCGAGGGCCATCGCCAGAAAACTCCGCAGAACGCCGTTGCGGTTGCGGAAATCCTGCTCGAAGCGGGCGCCGAAGTGGACGCGCTGGCCGACCTTTACGGCGGACATTGCACGACCATGAGCATGCTGGTATCGAGCTGCCACCCCGCGAAGGCCGGCGTACAAGTCGCGCTGGTCGACACGCTGCTGGATTTCGGCGCGGCGGTCGAAGCGCAGGGCGCCGGCCAGTGGGTATCGCCGCTGATGACGGCGCTGGCTTTCGGATACCACAGCGCAGCCGAAGCCCTCGTCAGACGCGGCGCGCGAGTGGACAACATCGCTGCGGCCGCGGGATTGGGACGGCTTGCTGATGCGCGTCAGTTGCTTGCCGCCGCCGGCGGCGAAGATCGGCACCGCGCGCTCGCGTTAGCGGCGCAACATGGCCACCTGGAGATTGTCCGGCTGCTTCTCGACGCGGGGGAAGACCCGAATCGATACAACCCGAAAGGGAACCACGGCCACTCCACGCCATTGCACCAGGCCGTTTGGTCCGGCCACGAAGCGGTGGTGCGGCTGCTGGTGGAACGAGGAGCGAGACTGGACATCAGAGACACCATCTATGACGGCACGCCACGGGGCTGGGCCGAATACGGCGGGCGCACGGAGATCGCGGAGTACTTGCGTGCCCGCGAGCAAAACAGCCCCGCCTGACTTGGGGCGCTCGCTGGCGGCAGTTCTTCCCTCTTTACGGGTTGTCCGGCCAAGGCGCTGGGCTTGGACTTCGTCATGCGACGAGACTTGCAGCGCACCATGTACGAGCTGCGCGGCCGCTTCCTCGCGCAACGGATTACGCTCTCTGCCTGCGCGGCCCTTTGGGTCGTCCTTGCCTTCTGGCTGCTTTGGGGCGGCGGCTTGCGCGCGGCCGGCGGCTGGTTCGGCAGAGCGTGGACGCCGGGAAACGCGCTGCGGCGCGCGCTCGTGGCCGCCGGCTTCGCGGTCTACTACATCCGCATCCTGTTCACCCAGTTCGTTTTTCTGAAACGCGGCGTGGGGTGGAGTGAAGCCGCCACGATCGCGTCCTGGCTCCTCGTCATCGACCTGGTTCTCGCCATTCTGGGCGGCACGAACGCCCGCCCGCTGGACGCGGCGGGGATCGCCGGCATCGTCCTCTATAGCGCGGGGTCGTGGCTCAATACATACTCGGAGTACCTGCGATACCGCTGGAAGAGCCGCCCCGAGAACCGCGGCCGCCTTTACACCGCGGGCCTGTTCCGCGACGCCAGGCACATGAACTATGGCGGCGACCTGGCGCTGTTCACCGGCTTCGCGCTGCTCACCGGCTCGCCGGTTGCGCTTATCATCCCGGTCGTCATGCTGGCGCTCTTTGTGTTCGTGAACGTGCCGGTGCTTGACGCCCACCTGCGGGAGAAGTACGGCGCGGAGTTTGACGCCTACGCGGCGCGCACGAGCAAGCTGATTCCCTTTCTCTACTGAGGCGGCCGGCCGCGGCCGGGTCAGTCCTGAAACTGGATTTGCGCGATGATCAGGTCGGGTATCTGCTGGTTCCACCCGTCGGGGATGTTGTCGAAGTTGAGGGAGAATGGGCGGGTCTGGCCGGTCGAGACGGGGCCGGTCCGGCGGCCGATGATGGCGGTGCGCTCGCGCAGGACGGGGCGGCCCGAGAAGTCCCTAAACACGCAGTTGATCTCGACCAGGCGCAGCGTGCGCGGGCCTTTGTTGGTGATCTTGCCGGTGATGGCGGTGGCCGTCTGCTTCAGGTAGTTCTCGGCGGCCTTCATATCGACATCTTCGAGCTGGAGGTTGGGCAGATAGGCGGTGGCTTCGCGGGTGAGGACGGGGACATCAGGCGGGCGGTACCTTTCGTGGCGAAACCAGAAGAAAGCAACCGTCACGCCGGCCAGCACGAGCGCCGCGGCGACCAGGACGGGAATGGGCAAGCCAGGCGCTGGGTCTTTGGCGGGCACGGTGACGTTTTCTCCGGTTGCCATTCTACCTCCCGCCGACGGTCATTTCGCGAATCTTGAGGGTGGGGGCGGCGATGGGGCCGCGGAACTCGAGGTCGGAGCCGATCATCTCGATGTCCCGGAGCATCTGGTTGAGATTGCCGGCGATGGTGACCTCGTGGACCGGAAACGCCGGCTCGCCGTTGCGAATCCACAGGCCGGCGGCGCCGCGGGAGTAATCTCCGGTGACCAGATTGACGCCGAAGCCCATCAGCTCGGTGACGTAAAATCCGTCGGCGACCGAGGCCAGGATCTGCGCGGGGGGGTGGGGGCCGGGCTCGAAGAAGAAATTGCCGGGACCGATGCCGGGGTTGCCGGCGAGCGAGCGCGAGGCATTGCCGGTGGTGCGCAGGTTCAGCTTGCGGGCCGTGTAGGTATTGAGAAGATAGTTCCGCAAGACGCCGGCTTCAATGATGACAGTGCGGCGGGTGGGGATGCCTTCGTCGTCGAAGGGCGAGGTGCCGAAGCCGCCGGGCATGGTGCCGTCATCGATGACGGTGACGCCGGGGGCGGCCACCGTCTCGCCCAGCTTGCCGGCGAGGAACGAGGCGTGGCGATAGACGGACTCGCCGCTGACGGCTTCGAAGAGGCTGTCGAGCAGGGTGCGGGCGGCGCGCGGCTCGAAGACCACCGGCACGCGCCGGGTTTCGACCTTGACGG
>DASQHK010000100.1:0-7573 GCA_035632135.1 Bryobacterales bacterium | reverse complement strand
ACGCCCCAGCCGAGGAAACGGTTGTTCACGCCGAGGCCGGCGCGGTAGGTCACGTCGGTGAAGCTCTGGTCCTTGTCGTTGCGGTAGAGCGTCGGCGTGTCGTCGCTGAAGTTGGTCTTGACAATATCCAGCCAGCCGTCGTTGTTGTAATCGCCGGCCGCTGCGCCCATGCCGGCCTGCTCCTGGCCGTCTTCGTTGAAAGCGGCGCCGGAGATGACGCCGATGTCGGTGAAAGTTCCGTTGCCGTTGTTGTGGAGGAGGATGCTGGGCGTCGAGTCGCAGGCGATGTAGACGTCAGGCCAGCCGTCGTTGTCGAAGTCGGCGGTGAGGACCGAGAAGCCGTAATAGCCGGAAGGCTTGTTGAAGCCGCTCTTGGCTGAGACGTCGGTGAACTTGCCGCCGCCCTCGTTGTGATAAAGGATGTTCGTGCCGCCGGGCAGGCCGCGCGGGCCGCACATCACGGACATGCCTTTATACATGCAGTACTGGTTTTCGCCCGGCTTGGGCACGAGCGAGGGATCGAACTGGACGTAGTTGGCCACGGCCAGATCGAGGCGGCCGTCGCGGTCGTAATCGAAAAAGGCGCAGCCGGTGGACCAGCGGGTACCAGTAGTGGGCAGGCCGGCCTCGGCGGTGACGTCGCGGAAGGTGCCATCGCCGTTGTTGTGGTAGAGGACGTTGGTCCCCCAGTAGGTGACGAAGAGATCGTCGAAGCCGTCGTTATCGTAGTCGCCGGCGCACACGCCCTGCCCCCAGCCGGAGCGGCCCACGCCGGCTTTTTCGGTCACATCTTCGAAGCGGAGGCTCGACGGATCGCGCGGGTCGGCCAGGCCGCGGTTGCGGAAGAGGCGGCTGGCGGGATGCGCTTCGCCGGGCGCAAAATTCCACTTCGTGCCGTTCACCAGGAAGATGTCGGGCAGGCCGTCGTTGTCGAAATCGAAGATGGCCACGCCGCTGCCGGTTGTTTCCACGATGTAATTTTTATCCGGACTGCCGGAGACCTGGCGAAACTTGAGTCCGGCGGCCGCGGCCACATCCGCAAAATCCACTTTGGGGAGCGGGAGATTCGTGCGGGCCTGCGGCGAGGGCCGCGCCGCCCGCTGGGTGTTGACCATGCCCTGACCCAGGAGCGCGCGCACCAGGCAGACCGCTCCCAGCGCGGCGAGGGGAATCATCCAGAAGGAACGAAGCGGCTTCATGCAGACTGTTGATTGTCCCGCGAAAGGGCGCTTCCGGCAATGCACGCCAGCGCGCCGTCACCGCCGCATGACACGCTCGATCTCGTCGGGGTCGCGCGGCAGGGCGCCGCTCAGCACTTTGGCTCCGGTCTCGGTCACCAGCACGGTGTCTTCGATGCGCACGCCGATTTTCTCTTCGGGGATGTAAATGCCGGGCTCAATCGTGATGACCATGCCCGGCTGGAGCGGCGCGTCGCGCACGGAGGGATCGTGAACCTCCAGGCCCACGTGATGGCTCAGGCCGTGGATGAAGTACTTGCCGAGCGAGCTGCCGTCGCGGTCCTTGCCGTGGGTATCTATGTACTCGTAAGCAATCTGGTGCAGGCTCTTGGGGCCGCCGCGGGCGATCGACATGCCCGGCTTGACGGCGGCGAGGGCCGCGTTTTGCGCGCCCAGAACGATCTCATAGATCTCCCGCTGGCGGGGAGTGAACCTGCCGCTCACCGGGATCGTGCGCGTCACGTCGGTCGCGTAGAGCGAGTACTCGCCGGCCACGTCCATCAGCAGCAGATCGCCCGCGTCCATGCGGCGGTCGTTGGCGGCGTAGTGCAGGATGGTGGAGTTGAGGCCGGAGCCGACGATGGGGCTGTAAGCGGCGCGCTCGCAGCCGCGATCGAGCAGGATGCCCATCATGGCGGCGGCGACCTGGTATTCGTACAAGCCGGAGCGGGCGCGCTTCCAGGCGGCGAGGTGAGCGGCTACGGTGGCGTCGGTGGCTTTCTGGATCAGGCCGATCTCGCCTTGCGACTTGACCATGCGCAGCTCGGTGAGGGCCGGCCGGCCGTCGGCGATTTCGGCGAGCGGCACGATCTTGGAAAGCGTTTGATAGCGGCCCGGGTTGCGCTCGCGATCGGCCGCGGCGTCGCGCGGCTTGAGCGTATAGACCTTGCCGAAGCCGGCCACCGCTTTGCTCAGCTCGCGCTCGAACAGCGCCACGTCGCGCACCACCTCGAAGCCGGTCTTGGCGGGCAGGCCTTCGTCGTAGGGGCCGATCTTGACGCCGGTCCAGTGCTCTTCTTTGGGATTGCGCGGCGGCAGAAACAGAATCTCGCGGGGGATCTCTTTCACTTGCTGGTACACCGGCGAGCCCGATTCCTTCATGGGCGGAGTGAGCATGAGAATGGCGCCGGGCTCGTTCCATCCGGTCAGATAATAAAAATTGCTTTCCTGCCGGAACGGCGCGCGCAGGCTCTCGCCCTCCGCGGCGGTGTAGGCGAACAGCACGGTGACGCCGTCGGGCAGCTTTTCGAGCAGATGCGCGCGGCGCGAAGCGAACAACGGCCAAGGCTCGCGCTCGATCGCGGGCGCGCGCCCGGCGAGCAGCAGAACCGCGAAAATCAGTTGGGCCGTTTTGCGCATGTCTCGGAGTATACAGTAAAATGGCGGGTTCCCGGTGAACCTGTTCGTGGGCAGCCGCCCACAGGAGTGGTGATGCGGGCTATCGGAGTGTCGCTGCGTTTCTTTGCTTTTCTGTTCAATCTGATTCTTTGCCTGGCCCTGTTTTTTGTTTCATTACTAGTAATGCCTAGTGGGCAGCAGAACATTCAGCTTACGGCCGTGCCGCTGAAAGGAGCGGCGCTCACCAACACCCTGCTGCTTGCCTCGATTTACGGGTTCGTGGCCATGGTGCTGGCCTTGCGGCGGGGCCGCGCGGCGCGCTTCCCGATGCTGCTGTGGAATCTGGTGGTGCTCGCGGCGCTGCTGGCGGCGCCCCTGCGGGGACAGTTCAGTTTTGCGAACCGCGAACAGGCCATGCAAGGGGTTTACTTCACTCTGGCGGCGCTCGTGGCGCTAGGGGGAGCGTGGCTGCAGTGGCGCAGCCCGGGCAGGCCGGCGGCGCGGCAGCAACGTTTCTAGCCGGGCGGGCCGGCGCGGCGGATTTCTTCGCTGGCCAAGGGGAAATTTTCCACGTTGCGGCGGAACCGCGCGGCCAGGTCGGCAGCGGCGCGGTCGTAGGCGGCGGGGTCGGACCACTGGCTGCGCGCGTCGAGCACGCCGGAGGGGACCTCGGGGCAGGACTGCGGCGCCATCAGCCCAAAAATGGGATCCTGCCGGTACGCTACGTCGCGCAGCTTGCCGGAGAGCGCCGCATGGAGTATGGCGCGCGTGTGCGGCAGGCTCATGCGGCGGCCGACGCCATAGGGGCCGCCGACCCATCCCGTGTTGACCAGCCAGCACTCGGCGTGGTGGCGGAGCAGGCGCTCGCCGAGCAACTCGGCATAAAGGCCCGGGCGGCGCGGCAGAAACGGTGCGGCGAAACCGGCGCTGAACGTGGCCGAGGGTTCCTTGCCCAGGCCGCGCTCCGTGCCGGCGACCTTGGCCGTGTATCCGCTGAGGAAGTGATACATGGCTTGCTCGGGCGTGAGGCGCGAAATAGGCGGCAGCACGCCGAACGCATCGGCGGCCAGGAACACCACGTGGGACGGGTGGCCCGCCACCCCGGGGATCACGGCGTTTTCGATGAAGCCGACGGGGTAGGCGGCGCGGGTGTTTTCGGTGATCGAATCGTCGTTGAAGTCGAGCCGGCGCTCGCCGGGATCAACCGCCACGTTTTCGAGCACCGTCCCGAAGCGAATCGCTTGCCAGATTTGCGGCTCCTGTTCCCGGGAAAGCCGGATGCACTTGGCGTAGCAGCCGCCCTCGAAGTTGAACACTCCCGTGTCGCTCCAGCCGTGCTCGTCGTCGCCGATCAGCCGGCGCTGGGGATCGGCCGAGAGCGTGGTTTTGCCGGTGCCGGAAAGGCCGAAGAACAGAGCCACGTCGCCCTCCGCACCGACGTTGGCCGAGCAATGCATGGGAAACACGTCGCGCTCCGGCAGCAGATAATTCAGGATGCTGAAGATGCTCTTCTTCATTCCGCCGGCGTAGCTGGTGCCGCCGATGACGACGAGCTTGTTCGTAAAATCGACGATGATGCAGTTTTCGGAGCGTGTGCCGTGGCGGGCAGGATCGGCGTGGAAGGAAGGAGCGAACAGCAGCGTGAATTCCGGCACATGCTCGCCGGCCGCGGCCGGATCGGGACGAACGAAGAGCTGCCGCGCAAACAGGCTGTGCCAGGCGATCTCGGTAATCACGCGGATGGGAAGCCGGTAAGCCGGGTCGGCCCCGGCAAAGCAGTCCTGCACGAACAGGTCCTTGCCGGCGAGTGAAGCGAGAAATTCCTGGTGCAGCGCCCGAAAATGCTCGGGCGAGATGGCCTGGTTGACCGCGCCCCAGCTTACCTGGCCGTCGGTCGACTCGTCGCGGACGATGAATTTGTCGCCGGGCGAGCGGCCGGTGAAGCGGCCGGTGCGAACCACCAGCGGGCCGCTCGCGGCCAGCAGGCCTTCACGGCGGGCGATGGCGTGCTCCACAAGCTGCGCGGTCCCCAGGTTCCAGTAGACCGTGTTGGCGTTGCAGATGCCGTGCTCGGTGATGCCGAAACGACTCGGTCGGATGCCGGAGTTCTGCATGAAAAAAAGAGAGACCGCGGCGCCTTTACACGCGCGTGCGAAACTTGGTCTGCAGCAAAGCCAGCTTCTCTTCCATGGTCAGCGGCTTCGCCTTGGGCTGCGGCGGGCGGGATTGCTTGGGCCGCTCGCCGGAAGCAGCCACCGGCTCAGCCGGTTTCCTCGCCGCGGCGTCCTGGGGTTCGCGCCGGGGCTTCCCGTCCCGCGGCGGCTTGCGGCCGTTCTCGGACTGCGCCCGCGCCTCGCGCTGGACTTTCTGGGGCGCTCCCGCAGCCCGGCGCGGCGGTTCCGCTTTCTCCACCGGGCGGCGCACCGGCTTTCTGGAGAGCGAAATCCGCTTGCCAGCCACGTCGGCGGCCAGCACCCGCACCTTTATGATATCGCCGACCTTGACGGCCTCGCGCGGGTCTTTGATGAACTTGTCGGAAAGCTCGGAGACGTGAACCAGGCCGTCCTGGTGAACGCCGACATCGACGAAGGCACCGAAATTGGTGACGTTGGTGACAATGCCTTCGAGCTCCATGCCCTCTTTGAGGTCCGCGATCTGGAGCACGTCGTCGCGGTAGTGCGGCGCCACGAACTTGTCGCGCGGATCGCGGCCCGGCTTGCGCAACTCCTCGCGAATGTCGTGCAGCGTGAAGAGGCCGGCCGTCTCGGTCTGAAAGTCTTCGAGTTTGCACTGCTCGATCAGCTCGGGCCGGGCGATCAACTCGGCCACGCTGACGCCGAGCGAGGCGGCCATTTTCTCCACCACCGCATAGGACTCGGGGTGCACGCCGGTCTGGTCGAGCGGGTTCTCGCCGCCGCGCACGCGCAAGAAGCCCGCGGCCTGCTCGAAGGTCCGGTCGCCAAAGCCGGGCACCTCCTTGAACTGCGCGCGCGAGGCGAAGCGGCCGCTGTTGTTGCGGCGCTCGATGATGCGCTTGGCCACGCGCTCGTTCAGTCCGGCCACGTATTTGAGCAGGGCGAACGAAGCGGTGTTGGCGTCCACGCCGACGCGGTTCACGCAGCTCTCGACCGTGCCGTGCAGGCCCTCGCTCAGCTTGACCTGATCTACATCGTGCTGATACTGGCCAACGCCGATCGACTTGGGATCGACCTTGACCAGCTCGGCGAGAGGGTCTTGCAGCCGGCGGGCGATGGAGGCCGCCCCGCGCAAGGTCACGTCGAGATCGGGAAGCTCCTCGCGCGCCAGCCGCGAGGCCGAGTAGACCGAGGCGCCGGCCTCGCTGACCACGATCGAGAAGACGCCGGCGAGCTTCTCATCGCTGGACTTCTCGTCTCGAAGCAAGGCGCGCACGAACAGGTCGGTCTCGCGCGAAGCGGTCCCGTTGCCGATGGCCACCGCCCGGACGTTG
The DNA here is from genome assembly GCA_035632135.1 of Bryobacterales bacterium. Classification (GTDB taxonomy): domain Bacteria; phylum Acidobacteriota; class Terriglobia; order Bryobacterales; family JACQDG01; genus DASQHK01. Next base: position 1,528 of record DASQHK010000100.1, on the reverse strand, counting down.
TGCTTCGCGACCAGGTCCTTGAGCGCCGCGCGGGCGCCCTCCACGTCGTTCTTCGGCTCGTGCGGATAGACGGTCGCGCTTTCCAGATACTTGCCTGTTTCGTCGACCACGGCGACCTTGCAGCCGTTCCGGTAGCCGGGATCGACGCCCAGCACGCCGATCAGCCCGGCCGGGGGCGCGAGCAGCAGGCTCTCCACGTTCTCCTGGAAAACCCGAATCGCCTCGGCATCGGAGCGCTCCTTGAGCGCCTGCCGGACTTCGGTCTGGATGGAAGGATTCAGCAGCCGCTGGTAGCCGTCGCGCGCGGCCGCTTCCAGTTGCGGGGCGAAGGCCGAGCTGCGATCGCGGATCACGCGCACCAGGATGCGCTCAACCGGGCCGGCTTCGGCGAGCTGGATGTCGGAGGTGAGAAAACCCTCCTTGACGCCGCGCCGGATGGCCAGCAGGCGGTGAGAAGGGATCTTCGCGACCGCCTCGTGGAAGTCGTGGTACATCTCGTACTTCGAGCGGGTCTCTTTCTGCTGCTGGAGCAGCTCGTCGGCCTTTTCGCTCTTGCGGGCGAGGATGACGCCCTCCTCCCACATGGTCTTGCGAAGCTCGCGGCGGATATCGGGATCGTCGCTGATGCGCTCGGCAATGATGTCGCGCGCGCCGGCCAGGGCCTGCTCGGCCGTCTCGACGCCCTTCTCGGGATTGAGCAGCGTGGCGGCGAACGATTCGGGCGTGCGGCCGTCGGGTTGTTGCGCCCACAGCCAGCCGGCCAGCGGCTCCAGGCCCTGCTCGCGGGCCGCCGAGGCGCGGGTCCGGCGCTTCGGCTTGTAGGGAAGGTAGAGGTCCTCGAGTTCGTTTTTCTCGAGAATCGCCTCCAGTTTGGCGCGCAGGTCGGGCGTCAGCTTGCCCTGTTCTTCGATCGAGCGCAGCACCGTCTGGCGGCGGTCTTCCAGGTCGCGATAGTAGGCGAGCCGGTCTTCGAGCAGCCGGAGCTGCTCCTCGTTCATGTTGCCGGTGACTTCTTTGCGGTAGCGCGCCAGGAAGGGGACGGTCGCGCCCTCCTCAAACAGGGTGATGGCCTTGACCAGATTGACGAGGGGAACCTTGACCTCTTCCGCGATCTTCAAGTACGCCGCGGGCGGAAGGTTGGTCAGCGGTTGCATAACAGCAGTTGCATAACAACAGCGGACTACCGGGTCCAGATCGGAAGAAACTTTATACTGTATCATAAGGTTGGGACGGCGAATCGCCTGGAGGCGGGATAGGCGCTGGCCTCCCAAACGTTATGTCTATAGGCCGTGTGCTGTTGGCGCTGCTGGCACTGGCGGTGGCAGGCCGCGCCCAGGTGATCGAGTTTTATTCGAACGGCCTGAAATATCAGACCCTCACCAAGTCGGGCGTGACCGTCATGTTCGCCGAGATGCCGTTGCAGGTGCATGGCTACGCGGTCTTGCAAGTGGCGGTCAGCAACGGCAGCGCAGCGCTGCACACCGTCCAGCCGGTAGGGTTCAGCTACGAGCAGCCGGACGGGCGCGTG
>DASQHK010000099.1:0-6915 GCA_035632135.1 Bryobacterales bacterium | reverse complement strand
CTGTCGATGCGGGCGCGGGCGGCGCGGCTGAGGAGTTTCACGTCGCCACGGTAGAGCCACACGACGATGTGGGTGTCGAGGTAGGTCAACGCAGCTCGCTCCACTCCTGCAACCAGTCGAGGTGGACGATGCTCTGGGGGTCGCGGAGGGGATAGGGGCGCTTCTGGAGGCGACTGAGCCTGGAGGTTTTCTGCTCGGGGACGATGCGGATGAGCTTGCCTTTGCGCCGGACCTCGACAGGGACGCCGGTTTCGAGGACCGTGTCGAGGATGCGGTAGATGTTCCCGCGAAGCTGCGAGGCGGTGACAGTCATGACTGATGGTAACATCGTACGTACGAGTCTGGCAAGTCGTACGACTTAATTGGACGGCGGCGCGAGGTCGGTTGGACGCGAACCGGGAGGAGGAACCGGAGTGCATTGTGCGGCTGGCGGAGCCGGTGATCCGGGCAAAGCGTGGAGAGACCCGATGACGGCCTTGCGGCGGGTATCGAACCGGCCAAATAAACCAGCCGGCCGCTGCGCTGAACTGCCTCGATGCTATAATCAGCCTGCAAGATTATCCCGGTCCAGAACCTCCGCTTTGCAGGGCCATGCACGATGAGCGCGCCGCTGCCCAGCAACGAAGAAGCGAGGCTTGCAGCCCTTTCCGGCTACCAGATCCTGGATACTGCCCCCGAAGCGGCGTTCGATGATCTCACCCAGCTTGCCGCCCAGATCTGCGGGGCGCCGATCGCCCTCATCAGCCTGGTGGATGCGAACCGGCAATGGTTCAAGTCCCGGGTAGGTATCGACGCGACGGAGACGCCGCGCGACATCGCCTTCTGCGCGCACGCCATCCAGCAACAGGATTTGTTCGTCGTGCCGGACACGCTGGCCGATAAGCGCTTCCGGTCGAATCCGCTGGTGAGGGGGGAGCCGAACCTTCGCTTTTACGCCGGCGCCCCGCTGATCACGCCCGACGGCCAGGCGCTGGGCACGCTGTGCGTGGCGGATCGCGTGCCGCGCCAGTTGAGCGCCGGGCAGGCGGAAGCGCTGCGGGCGCTGGGACGGCTGGTGCTCCAGCAGCTCGAGCTGCGGCGGAACCTGGTGGAAAGGGAGCGCACGATCGAAGAGCGCAAGCGGGCGGAAAGGCATCTGTCGGCGCAATATGCAACGGCGAGCGCGCTGGCGGAGTCGGCCACGCTGGCCGAGGCGATGCCACGCATCTTGCAGGCCATCTGCGAAAGCCTGAACTGGGAGCACGGCGCGCTGTGGCGTCTCGACCGGCAAGCCAATGTGCTGCGCTGTTTTCGCATGTGGCACGTGCCCGGGGTGCAGTTTGCCGAATTCGAAGCCGCCAGCCGCGACACACCCATGCCGCGTGGCATCGGCCTGCCCGGCCGCGTGTGGGCTACCGGCCGGCCGATGTGGATCTCCGACGTGCCCCGCGACGGTAATTTCCCCCGCGTGGCCGTGGCCGAGAAGGAGGGATTGCGCGGGGCCTTCGGCTTCCCCATCGTGCTGCAGGGCGAGGTTCGGGTAGTGATGGAGTTTTTCAGCCGGGAGATCCGCGAGCCGGACGAAGAGCTGCTGAAAATGATGGCCACCATCGGCAGCCAGATCGGCCAGTTCGTGGAGCGCAAGGTGGCCGAAGAGCAGATCGACCGCTTCTTCAACGTTTCGCTGGACCTGCTTTGCATCGTCGGCTTCGACGGCTACTTCAAGCGGCTGAATCCGGCCTGGGAGAAGGTTTTCGGTTTCAGCCAGGAAGAGCTGCTGGCCAAGCCTTACATCGACTTCGTGCATCCCGAGGACCGCGAAGCGACCAACGCCGCGGCCGCCAAGCTTGTCGGCGGCGAGGATGTCATCCTGTTCGAGAATCGCTACGTCTGCAAGGACGGCTCGTACAAGTGGCTGCTTTGGAACGCCACGCAGATGCCCGAGCGGCAGTTGATGTATGCCGTAGGCCGCGACAACACGGAGCACAAGAGGGCGAATGAGGAGCTGCGGCGCAACGCGCGCGACCTGGAGGCGGCCAGGCAGATCGAGGAGCAGCACGCCGCGCGGCTGGCGCAACTGGTGAAAGAGCTGGAGATCGCCAAGCGCCACGCCGAAGAGGCCACCGAGGCCAAGAGCGCGTTTCTGGCCAACATGAGCCACGAGATCCGCACGCCCATGAACGCCATCATCGGCATGACGGAGCTGGCGCTGGGCACGCGGCTCAGCGCCGAGCAGCGCGACTACCTCACGACGGTGAGAGACTCGGCCGACGGCCTGCTGGCGCTGATCAACGACATCCTGGATTTTTCGAAGATCGAGGCGCGCCGGCTCGATCTCGATCAGGTCGAGTTCAACGTGCGCGACAGCCTGGCCGACGACCTGAAGGTGCTCGCCCTGCGCGCGCAGCAGAAGGGGCTGGAGCTGGCCTGCCACGTCCGCTCCGACGTGCCCGACGTGGTGATCGGCGATCCCGGACGGCTGCGGCAGGTCGTGGTGAACCTGGTCGGCAACGCCATCAAGTTCACCAACAGCGGCGAGGTGGTGCTGCGGGTGCAAACCGAATCCGTCGGGAACGGGGCGGCGCGGCTGCATTTTTGCGTCATCGACACCGGCATCGGCATCCCGGCCGACAAGCAGCAAATGATCTTCGATGCGTTCGCGCAGGCTGACAGCTCGACCACGCGGGAGTACGGCGGCACCGGCCTGGGGCTGGCGATCTCGGCGCAACTGATCGAGATGATGGGCGGAACAATCTGGCTGGAGAGCGAGACCGGCAAAGGGAGCACGTTTCACTTTACGGCCGGCTTCGGCCTGCCGCCGGCGGCGCGCGCCGTCCCGCGCCGCGCCGCGCTCCCGAGCTTGCATGGCTTGCCGGTACTGGTGGTGGACGACAACGCCACCAACCGGCGCATCCTGGAGGAGATTCTCCTCAACTGGCGCATGAAGCCGGTGGTGGTCGAGAGCGCCCGCGCGGCCCTCACGGCGCTCAAGAACGCCCGCGCCCCTTTTCGGCTGGCCCTGATCGACGGCCAGATGCCCGGCATGGACGGCTATGCGCTGGTGCGGCAAATCAAGCAGGATCGCTCGCTCGCGCACATGGCGCTGCTCCTGCTGACCTCGGCCGGCCCGGAGGACATCGCCCGCTGCCGGCAGGCGGGCGTGCGGACGCACCTCACCAAGCCGGTCAAACAGTCGGACCTGTTCGACGCCATTGCCACCGCTCTTGGCGGGCCGTCTGCGGCGAGGCGGGGCGAGCCGCGCCCTGCAGCCGCCGAGGCCGCGAAGAAACGCCGTGGCGCCCTGCGCATCCTGCTGGCCGAAGACAAAGAGGTAAACCAGAAGCTAGCCGTCTATATGCTCGAAAAGCGCGGGCACAAGGTGACTGTGGCCGCCGACGGGCGCGAGGCGCTGGCCGCGCTCGAGCTTCGTCCGGGCGCTTTCGACCTGATCCTGATGGACGTTCAAATGCCCGGCATGAACGGCTTCGCGGCGACTGCCGCCATTCGCGAGAAAGAGAAAACCACCGGCGCGCACATCCCCATCGTCGCCCTCACCGCCGACGCGATGAGAAGCGATCGCGAGGAGTGCCTGAAGGCGGGCATGGACGATTACGTCGCCAAGCCGATTCAGGCCGGCGAGCTATTCGCCGTGATTGACAAGCTGGCGCCGGCCCGCGCCGAGTCCAAAACGGCCCTCGATGCGGATGCCTTTCTGGCGCGAGTGGATGGCGACCGCAAGCTGGTGCGGGAAATGGCGCGGTTGTTTCTCGCCGATTGCCCCAAAATGCTCGGCGCCATCCGGGGGGCCGTCCGCGGCGGTGACGCCGCAGCGGTGCGAAGCGCGGCCCACGCGTTGAAAAGTTCGGTCGCCAACTTCGCCGCGAAGGGCGCCTATGAGGCGGCGCGGCGGCTCGAAACGATGGGCCAAGAAGGCAGCCTGGCGGGCGCGCCGGCCGCCTTCACTGCCCTCGAAGCGGAGCTGGCGCGCTTCCGGCGGGAGCTGGCCGCGCTGGCCGGCGCCTCCGCCGCGCGCCACCGTGCCCCCCGGAACAGGAAGCGTGCGGCGCGCGGCAAAGCGCGGCCCGCCGCGCGGAACACTCGCCGCGCCAAAACCGCGGCCTTCCCTAAGCCTGCACCCGCACGCGAAGCGCCCCGGAGACAGCCATGAAAAAAGTTCTGGTGGTCGAAGACGATCGTCCCACGCGCTATCTGCTCAGCAAGGTGCTCAAAGCCGCGCGCTTTTCGGTGGCCACCGCCCAGGACGGCGTGGAAGGGCTGAAGCAGCTCCGCAAGAACAAGTTCGACCTGGTGCTGCTCGACATCTGGATGCCGCGCATGAACGGGCTGGAGCTGCTCGCCCACATGCGCAACGAGCCGTGGCGGCCGAAGGCGGTGGTGATGACCTCCGACAACACGCCGGAAACGCTGCTGCGCGCGGTGCGCGATCAGGCTTACCAATACATAAGCAAGCCGGTGGACCCAAAAGGGGTGGTGAAGCTGGTGGAGGAGGCGCTGGCCGCTTCGCCGGCGCCGCCCATCGAGGTGCTCTCGGCGCGGCCGGAGTGGGTGGAGCTGCTGGTGCCCTGCGAGGTCAGCGCCGCCGAGCGCATCCAGGGCTTCATGGCCCGGCTGGACGCTGATTTATCGGAAGAAGTTCGCGGCTCGATCGGCCAGGTGTTTCACGAGATGCTGATCAACGCCATCGAGTGGGGCGGCCGGCTCGATCCCAACCGCAAGGTGCGCATCTCCTGCCTGCGCACGCGCCGCATGATCCTCTATCGGATCGCCGATCCGGGGCCGGGTTTCAAGCTCGAAGAACTGGATCACGCTGCGATCAGCTACGCGCCCGAACAAGTGCTGGAGCACGTCGAAGTCCGCCGCCAGAAGGGCATTCGCCCGGGCGGCTTTGGCATCCTGATGGCCCGGGCGATGGTCGACGAGCTGATTTACAACGAGGCCCGCAACGAAGTGGTGTTCATCAAGTATTTGGACTGAAGCGCCCCAGCGTACCCGCCTTCGGAAAAAACCGCTTGCTGCGCGCGCGGCTCTGCAGCGGGCGCACACCTGGTCATCGGGGCCTACTGGATGTTTGATAGTCCTTCCGCTATACTGGCCGGCGGAGGGAAAGCGCTTATGTCATCGATTTCTCGTCGTTCTTTCTTTCAAGGCGCGGCGCTGGCGGTAGCAGCTACCCGGGTGCTCGGAGCCAACGACCGCATCCGAATCGGAATCATCGGTCTGGGCGGCCGCGGCAGCGGGGCTCACCTGCCGACCTTTGCCAAGATCAGCGAGTGCCAGATCGTAGGTCTGTGTGACGTGAACCAGGCGGCGCGCGAGCGCGCCCAGGCCAAGCTGCAGACTCTCGGCGGCGAAAAGGCAAGCGAGTACCGGGACATGCGCGAGATGTTCGACAACAAGGACATCGACGCCGTTTCCGTCGCCACACCAAACCATTGGCACGCGCTCGCCGCCATCTGGGCCTGCCAGGCGGGCAAAGACGTCTACGTCGAGAAACCGGCCTGCTACAACATCCACGAGGGCGCGCGCATGGTGGAGACGGCCCGCAAATACAAGCGCATGGTGCAGGTCGGGTCGCAGGGCCGCAGCACGCCACACAAGATCCGCGCCATGCAGTTGCTGAAGGACGGCACCGTCGGCCAGCTCTACATGGCCAAGGGCCTCTGCTTCAAGAGGCGGAAGTCGATCGGCAAAACTCCGGCGCAGCCCGTTCCAGCCGGCATCGACTGGGATATGTTCCTGGGCCCGGCGCCGATGCGGCCTTTCACCATGAACCGTTTCAAATATAACTGGCACTGGTTCTGGGACACCGGTAACGGCGACATCGGCAACCAGGGCGTTCACGAGATGGACATTTGCCGGTGGGGCATGGACCAGGCGGCCATGCCGAAAGCGGCGTTTTCGAGCGGCCGCAAGTATATCTACGATGACGACCAGGAAACGCCCAACACGCAACTGGCGAGCTTCAATTACGGGAACGCGGAGATCGTGTTCGAGGTTCGCGGGCTGCTGACCGGCCCGGAAGGCGGCCTCCCGGTGCGTCCCGGTAACACCGTCGGCAACCTTTTCCTCGGCAGCGAAGGCTGGATGTGGGTGGACGGCGGCGGCTTTCAGGTCTACAAAGGCGAGAAGAACGAAAAGGTCATGGACGAAAAGGGCGGGGAGCGCGATGGCACCCGCCTGCACATGCAGAACTTCCTGCAGGCCTGCCGCAGCCGCAACAACAAAGAGCTGACGGCGGAGGTCGAGATCGGGGTTGCCTCCGCCGACCTCTGCCACCTGGCGAACATCAGCTATCGCGTGGGGCACAAGGTGGAATGGGACGCGGCGAGGAAGCGCTTCGTGAACGACCCCGCGGCGGACAGGCTGATCACGCGCGACCAATACCGGCGGCCGTATGTAGTGTAGGTCAGAACCGCCCGCAATCCTCGCATTGACGGGGCTCACGCGTAACTGGTTACGGCGGCGCGGTTCCTCTCGGCGCGGTCGCACTCGATGCGCTGCAAGTAGCCGCTCTGGCGGAAGGCGTCCAGCGGATCATCCGCGAGTCCCTTTGACCGCCGCCACTCGCGCACCGCCGGGCGCACATCCTCGCTGAACGCACTCTTCAAACATTCCTCCGCATCGATCAGCTCCGAGGCCTGCTGCGCCTGCGCCAGCCGCTGGTGATCGACGATGGCTGCCTTGGCATACAGTTCCTGGGCGGCGGCCACGGTCTGGATCATCTCTTCGATTTTCGGCTTGAGGTTGTGGCTCTGGTCCACCATGTATGCAATGTCGGCCCGCGTCCCGGTCTCGCGCTCGAACATCACGATCTCGTGGAAGATGCGGAACACCTGGTAGGGATCGATGGAGCCGAGCGTCAAGTCGTCGTCGGCATAGCGGCGGTCGTTGAAATGGAAACCGCCGAGCATGTGG
>DASQHK010000098.1:0-17064 GCA_035632135.1 Bryobacterales bacterium | reverse complement strand
GGATTGTGGTCCCGGCCCACGCCCCGCTGGGAAATGGGCATGCGCCCGAACTCGGCCTGCCAGATCACCAGCGTCGTATCGAGCAGCCCCTTCTGCTTCAGGTCTTCGAGCAGGGCGGCCATCGGCTTGTCGGCTTCCGCGGCGTGCCGCGAGTGGTTCTCCCTCACGTCGCGGTGCGCGTCCCAGGTGTCAACGTCTTGCGCGCCCAACCCGCCGTGATAAAGCTGCACGAACCGCACGCCGTGCTCCACTAGCCGCCGCGCCATCAGGCATTGCTTGCCGAACGGTGCGGTCACCGGGTCATCCAGCCCGTAGAGCTTCTGCACCGACGCCGGCTCTTTCGAAATGTCCACCGCCTCCGGCGCGCAGCCCTGCATCCGGTACGCCAGCTCATACGACGAAATGCGCGCCGCCAGCTCCGAGCTGGCCGGGTACTGCTTCACGTCCATCTCGTTCAACTGCCCGAGCAGGTCCAGCCGCGCCCGCTGCTCTTGCGGCGGCAGATCGCCGGGCGGCCGCAGGTCGATGATCGGATCTCCGGTCGAGCGGAAGATCGTCCCCTGGTAAGCCGCCGGCATGAAGCCGGCGCTCCAGTCGGCCGGGCCGCCGAACGGCCCGCCGCGCGCGTCGTAAATCACCACAAACGCCGGCAGGCTCTGGTTCTCGCTGCCCAGGCCGTAAGTCACCCACGAGCCGAGGCTCGGGAAGCCCATCCGGATCATCCCCGTCTGCGCCTCGTAGTGCGCCAGCACGTGGTCATTCGAGGCGCCGTACATGGAGTGAATGAAGGCTACCTCGTCCACCTTCTGCGCAAGCTGCGGGAAAATTTCGGAGACCTCGATGCCCGCCTGCCCGTACTTCTTGAACGTGAAGGGGCTCTTCATCAGCGGTCCGGGATGCCCCTGGCGCACCACGATGTCGCCCTTCCCCTCGAGCGGCTGGCCGTGATACTTGTCAAGCTCGGGCTTGTGGTCGAACGTGTCCACGTGGCTTACGCCGCCGCTCATGAACAGCGAAATGACCGCGTTGGCGCGCGGCTTGAAATGCGGCTTCTTGGGCAGAAGAGGCGAGTTCGCCGGCAGTCCCTCGGGCGCCGCGCACCCGGCGAAGTTGGTGGTCGGCGCAGCGGCCAGCAGTCCCTGCTGGTTGAGCAGAAACGCGAGCGCCACGCCGCTCAGCCCGCCGCCGGCTTCAAACAAAAAATCCCGCCGCGATCGGAAACCGTACTTCTTACCTGGACAATCCATTTCTCCGCTCCCGCAAATGGCCGGCCGCCTGCCCCCATGGCCCGCGGCCGGGCTGGTTACCTTATATAAACAAATTCGTTCAAATTAAAGATCACGTTGGTCAGGTCCGCCAGCGCCTCCACGTGCGCTTGCGTCACGCCGTTCACCGGCGCGGCCGGCGGGTTCGCCGCCGCGGCGTCCCCCGTTTCGGCCGTCCGGTTGGTGTGGAACTGGAGCTGCTTCGCCAGAAACTCCAGCCCCAGCTTTCTTTCGCTTTCGGTCGGATTGCGGCCCAGCGCCAGCTCGTAGGCCCGCGTCATTTGCGCCGCCGGGTCCGGGCCCGCTTCGAGCGCCACCCGCTCGGCGAAATAGCGCGCCTGTCTCAGCACGAACTCGTCGTTGAGCAGCGTCAAAGCCTGCGTGGGTACTGTTGATATGTTCCTGGCGCTGCAGCTCACATTCTGGTCCGGCAGATCGAACACCTCGAACATCGGGAACGGCATGCCCCGCTTGCGGTAAACGTACACCGACCGCCGCCAGTTCTGCGGTCCGTCGTCCTCCACCTCCCAGATGCCGTTCTTCATCGCCGCCAGCACCGAGCGGTCCACTTTGGGAAATACCGCCGGCCCGCCCATTTCGCGGTTCAGCTTGCCGCTCACCGCCAGCAGATCATCGCGCAGCGCCTCCGCATCCAGCCGCTGCAGGCGGAACTTCCACAGCAGCCGGTTCTCCGGGTCGGCCTTCTGGTCGGCCGCGTTCTCATATGCCGAGGCCATCTTGTACGCGTTCGAGGTCATCATCAGCCGGTGCATCTCCTTGATGCTCCAGCCGCGCGCCACAAACTCGGTCGCCAGCCAGTCGAGCAGCTCCTGGTTGGTGGGCCGCTCGCCCATCTTGCCGAAATTATTCAGCGTCGAGACGATGCCCCGCCCGAAATGGTAGTTCCAGATGCGGTTCACCATCACCCGCGCGGTCAGCGGATTGTCGGCCGAGGCAATCCACTCCGCCAGCGCCCGCCGCCGGCCCGAGCTGTGCCGGTCGGGCGGCGGCAGCGCCGTCGGCGGGTTGCCGTTGGTAATCACCGTGACGAAGCCTGGCTGCATAACCGAGCCGTGGCTCAGATAATCGCCGCGAATCAGGAAGTAGCTTGGCGGCGGCGTGTAAGGCTTGCCCGGCTCGGGCAGGAAGGTCCCCTTCAAAGTCAGATCGCGCTTCACGCCCTTGCCTGGCGCGGGCTCGTCGCCGTAGCCGTCCGGGGCGAAGCGGTAGTCCCCGTCAGCCACGCCGATCGCCGCCGGCGGCGCCTTCGGCCGCTGCTTTTCCAAATCCTTAACTTGCGCCGCCAGCGCCTGCTTCTTGGCTTTCTCGGCGGGGCTCATCGCCTCGTCTACGTACTCCTGCTTCACGCCCACGCCCCGCACCAGTTGCTCCGCGATCAGCTTCTGCCCCGGCGTCCGTTTCTCGGCCGGCGTCTTGACGGCAATCTGCTCATCCTCGGGGAAGCGGCTCAGCACGTGCTCGATGAAAGCCTTCTCCCGATAGGGCGCCTCCAGCTCCGCGATCTCCTCGCGCAGCGCCTTCTCCTTGCTGTCGATCGCCGCGGTTTTCGCCACGTACGCTTGCGTTTCCGGCGGCGAGGCCAGGTAATAATTCACATCCACATACGGGAAGAACACCGCCTCCATCGAGTAGTAGTCCTTCTGCAGGATGGGGTCGAACTTGTGGTTGTGGCAGCGCGCGCATTGCACCGTCAGGCCCAGAAACGCCTGGCCCGTGGTTCCGATCATGTCGTCCAGGTAGTTGTAGCGGTATTGCGGATTGTCTTTCTCGCGAAACTCCACGCGCGGTCCCGCCCGCAAAAAGCCGGTGGCGATCTTGCTCTCGAAGCTCACCCAGTCCAGCTCGTCGCCCGCCAGCTGCTCCTTGATGAAAACGTTGTACGGCTTGTCTTTGTTGAAGGCGTTGATCACGTAATCGCGATAGCGCCACGCGTTCGGCCGGTCGCGGTCGTGCTCGAAGCCGCTCGAGTCGGCATAGCGAGCTGTGTCCAGCCAATGCCTGCCCCAGCGCTCGCCATAGGCCGGCGAGTCCAGCAGCCGATCGATCAGCTTGTCCCAGGCGTCGGCCGCGTTGTCGTTCACAAACGCCGTCACCTGCTCCGGCGTCGGCGGCAGGCCGATCAGGTCGAGGTACGCGCGCCGCACCAGCGTCCGTTTGTCGGCCGGCGGCGCGGGCGTCATCCCCTTCTCCTCGAAAACTTTTTCCAGAAACGCGTCGATGGGGTGCCGGCCCCAGTCCTGGTTCTTGACCACCGGCACCGCCGCCCGCACCGGCTTCTGAAACGCCCAATACTGCCGCGCCGCGGCCGAAATCTCCCCCTCTTCGAGCGACTTAGTCGATACCGACCCCGCTTTGACCACCTCCGGCCCTTCCCACTGCGCCCCTTGGTTGATCCAGTCGCGCAGAATGGCGACCTCGCCTTCGCTCAAGCGGCCGCCCAGTGGCATCTGCGGCTTCTCCTGCGCCGACACCAGCCGGTAGAGCTTGCTCGCCTTGGCGTCGCCCGGCGTGATCACCGCGCCGTGCTCCCCGCCTCTCATCATGGTGACTTTGCTGTGCAGGTCGAGCTTCGACATCTGCATCGCCTCGCCATGGCACTTGAAGCAGTTATCGCTAAGGATCGGAAGAACTTGCTTGCTGAACGAAACCGGTGCCTGGGCGCTCAAAATCGCCCACCAGCCAACCGGCGCCAAACCCACAACAAGGCCCGCAACGAGGCGGCCCACAACGCCCGGCGCTCTGTCCACTTTACCCTCCACCCGGTGGATGAGGTTACTCTCCTAGGCTGCGCACACACGCAGCCCGCCGACACTACAACTGCTGGGTTGAGTGTAGGTCACCGGGGTTGCCGGTGTCAACATTAGAATACAGCTCCGTACAGCTCGGACCCAGAAGGTCGTTCCTGAGGCGAGCCACTATTAGCGGAAGTCCCCCCGGAGACACCCCTACGCCTTGCGTGCTGCTGGAAAACACGCTAAGCCCGGCGTTTTCTTGAAGAAAGTTCTTGACACGGGAGCCGTTTTGCCGCACATTACTGTGGAAGTAAGTGGTAAAGTTTGGTCCAAAAGGGACCGATTGGGACAATGAGGGGCGACTCTGCGACGCTTTGGACAGCCCTGAGGCACCTGGGAAATGTTTCGAGGCACGGCAACCGTCAAGGTGGACGACAAAGGCAGGCTCAAGCTGCCCACTTTCGTCAAAGAGCGTCTCGACGAGAAGTACGGCGCCGACTCCATATATTTCCTCACCAGCATCACGGGCGACGTGGTCCTTGTCTATCCGCTCAGCGAATGGGAGCGGCTCGAGCAGATTTTATCGCAAGCGCCGGCGTTCGACAAATTGAAGAAGAAGTTCCTCTTCCAGGCCAATCAGTATGGGGCCGAAGCGGCGCTCGACGAGCAGGGGCGGCTGCTCGTTCCGAGCAAGCTCCGCGACACTGCCGGCATGAAGGGCGAGGTGAAGCTCAACTGGGAATCCAACCACATCGAGGTTCTCAGCCAGGCCCGTTACGAGGAAGAGGCAGAGAAGAACCGCCTGACGGCCGAGGATTTCGAGAACTTGAAGAACCTGGGTATTTAGGCATGCATGGCTCACGTCCCGGTATTACTGCGAGAGACGATCGAATGGCTGAACATTCGGCCGGACGGGACCTACATCGACTGCACGCTGGGCGCCGGCGGCCACGCGCGCGCCATCGCCGAACGATTGACGGCGGGCCGGCTGATTGCCATCGACCGCGATCCCAGCGCCGTGGCCGCTGCCCGGGAGCGCCTGGCTGGTTTCGGCGGCCGGATTTCATTCTTCCAAGCGAGCTTCGCCGGTTTGCGCGAGGTTTGCGAGAAGGTTTGGGGGCAGGTGGGAGCAATGCCGATAGACGGCATTGTGGCGGACCTGGGGGTCTCTCGCGAGCAGCTCGAGACCCCCGCACGGGGATTCAGTTTTCTCACGGACGGACCGCTGGATATGCGCATGGATCCTAACCAGGAGCTGACGGCGGAACGGATCGTGAATCGCTATGGCGAAAAGCCGCTCGCCGACCTGATTTACCGGTTCGGCGAGGAAAGGAGGTCGCGGAGAATAACCAGAGCCATCGTTCGGGCGCGGCCGCTCCAGGGTACAAGGCAACTGGCGGAAGTAATCGAGCGGGCCGCGCCGCGAACGAGGGAGCGGATCCATCCCGCGACGCGCACGTTTCAAGCGCTGCGCATCGCGGTCAACGACGAGCTGGGGCAACTGGAAACATTGCTCGAGACGGCGCCGCCGCTGCTGGCGCCGGGCGGACGCTTTGTGCTCATCAGCTTTCATTCTTTGGAAGACCGGGCCGTCAAGCAAGCCTTGCGGCGCTGGGCCGCCCGAAAGGTATTGGCAATATTAACCAAGCATGTCGTCAGGCCGGGCGAGGAGGAAGCCCGCGCTAACCCCGCCAGCCGCAGCGCCAAACTGCGCGCGGCGGAGAGAACCGCAAAGGAGCTTGTGAACTAAATGGCAACCGCGGAATGGGTGGCAGGACAACTGGGGGCCCGGCTGGGCGCGAGAACGCGGCGGCGGGCCGGGAGGGTCGAGCCGGTAGCGTGGCCGGCGGAACCCGGCGCGATGGCGGACGAGGATGCCGAACGCCAGGAACGCCCGGTCGCGGCCGGAGCGGATCGGGGCTGGGATGCGCCCGCCGGGGCCCAGGCGGGCCCCGGCGCGGCGGCCTTTTTTTACGACGGCGTGGCAGCGGGGCGCGAGGTGCGCGCGGGGCTCTCTCGACGCTCCGCTGCCGTGCGGCCGTTACCCATGGAGGACCTCTGCTTTTTCGCCAAGTCCATCGACAACTCGCGCCTCGTGCGCGTCGTCGATCCCCGCTCCCCCCGCGAGTGCCTCGGCCTGGTCGCCTGTCTTTCGGCGGTGTTCATTCTGGCGGTGACCTACATCGTCCCCTGCCTCTTGCTGCTGCGTACCGGCTATCGCGTCGAGACGCTCAAGAAACAGAACGACGCCTTGGTCGAGAGCAACCGCCAGTTGCAGGTAAAGGAAGCAGTGCTGCGCGACCCGCAGCGCATCTATAGCATCGCTCGCGGCAAGCTGGGCCTCAGCGAGCCGGCCCCCGAGCAGGTGGTCTGGCCCGAAGCCGGCGGACAAATGCCCACCGGCCACGAGTTGCTCGCCCGCAACGCGTCTCGCAACAACAAGGAACGATAAGCCATGGCCGGCCCGGGATCGACAGGCTCCCAGAGGCCCGGACGCCCGGACGCAGAGGCCAGGGCGAGCCGGCGGCCCGTTCAGGCCAGCCTGTTTCCGCCGGCCGTCGAGCTGGGCGCCGCCCCCTCCTCGCCCTCCTCCGTTCCCGGGGCCGCCCTGGCCGTACATCACCGCCGCGTGATGTGGTTCTGCATCCTGGTTTTCGGCTGGGCGGCCGTGGTGTTTCTGCGGCTGGTGGACCTGCAAGTGGTCCGGCGCGGCAAGTTTGAAGCGCTCGCCCGCTCCCAGCAGGAGCGCACCGTGGAGGTCCGCGCCAGCCGCGGCTTCATCTTCGACCACCGCGGCCGCGAACTCGCCATCAGCGTCCCGGTCGATTCCATCTTCGCCACGCCGGTCGAGATCTCCGATCCGGAGTCGGTGGCCGAGATCCTCTCGCCCATCCTCAATATTTCCCGCGGTGAGCTGACCCGCAAGCTCTCCGTCCGCCGCGGCTTCGTCTGGCTCGCGCGGCTGGTCGAGCCGGAAGTCTCCGCGCGCGTGCGCGCCTTGGGCCTTCCCGGCATCTACCTCCAGAAAGAGAGCAAGCGGTATTACCCCAAGGGCGAAGCCGCCGCCCACCTCATCGGCGCCGTGGGCCTCGATCAGGTCGGCCTGGCCGGCATCGAGCAGTCGCAGGAGGACCAGCTCGAGGGCCGCCCCGGCGCCATGGTCATCTCCACCGACGCCCGCCAGCGCAACTTCGCCGATACGCTCACGCAAAAGCCCGACCCCGGCCGCAGCATCGCTCTTACCATTGACGAGCGCATCCAATACGTCGCCGAGCGCGAGCTGAACGAAGCCATCGGCCGCACCGCCGCCATTGCCGGCAGCGTCGTCGTCCTGGAGCCCTCGTCGGGCGCCCTGCTCGCCGTCGCCAATTACCCCACGTTCAATCCCAACCAGCCGCCGCGCTCCGCCGCCGACCTCGATCATCGCCGCGATTTCGCCGTCAGCTCCGCCTTCGAGCCGGGCTCCACCTTCAAGCTGATTACCATCTCCGCGGCCCTCGAAGAGAAAGTCACCCGGCCCGACGAGGTGCTCGACTGCCAGATGGGATCGATCGTCGTCGCCGGCCACCGCATCCGCGACCACCGGCCCTTCGGCCGGCTCACCGTCGAGCAGGTGCTCGCCCACTCGAGCGACGTGTGCACCATCAAGCTTGGGCTGCGGCTCGGCGACGAGCGTATGTATCAATACATCAAACGCTTCGGCTTCGGCCGGCCCACCGGCGTCGAGCTGCCCGGCGAGGCCCGCGGACTCACCCGCCCGCCGCAGCGCTGGTCGAAAATCTCCATCGGGGCCATCTCCATGGGCCAGGAAGTGGGCGTCACCGCCATGCAGCTCGTCCAGGCTGTGGGCGCCATCGCCAACGGTGGCACGCTCTACCAGCCGCACGTCATCGATTCCACCGTCGACGCTTCCGGCCGGCGCATCCCGGTGGCTCACTCCCCGGGCCGACGCGTGATTGCGCCCGTAACCGCCGTCGAGATGAAGCACATGATGGAGATGGTCGTGCTCGAAGGCACCGGCAAGCTGGCGCGCCTGGAAGGTTACACGTGCGGCGGCAAAACCGGGACCGCCCAGAAGATCGATCCCAAGACCCACGCCTACTCCAAGACCAACTATGTCGCCTCGTTTGTCGGCTTCGCCCCGCTGAACAACCCGGCCATCGTGGTCGCCGTGATTCTCGATTCGCCGCGCGGCCTGCACCAGGGCGGCAGCGTCTCGGCGCCCGTGTTCCGCGTCGTCGCCGAGGAGGTGCTACGCTATTTACAGGTGCCGCAGGAGCTGCCCATCGACCCGGCCTTGCGCCGGCGGCGGGCCCACCCCGATGCGGAATTGCTGGCCGAAGTGAATGACTTCAACCCCGAAAATGGCCTGACGAGCGATGCCTCGTCTGCGCGCGCGATGGCCCGTGAGATGGGCCGGGCGCAAGGCGCCGCCCCGCCGCAGCCGCGAGCGACGGCAGCGGCCTGGCGGCAGCCCGGCGACACGGCCCTTGCAAACGGCCGCGTATCCGCCCTGGCCGCTCGCCCGCCGCAGCCGGTCCCGGCGGCGGCTGCGCCGGCTCCGGCTTCCCCCCGCGCGCCTTTGCCGGACGCTGCCGTGGCGGAGGCGTCCGCCCCGGCCGTCCCGCACAACGCGGTGCTGCTCGCGGTAACCACCGGCGTGATGCCCGATTTTTCCAGTAAGTCTTTGCGCGAGGTGGTAGAGCAGGCCACCGCTCTTGGCCTGGCTGTCGATCTGCGCGGCAGCGGCGTCGCGCGCCGGCAATCGCCGCCGCCGGGCGCGCCGTTGCGCCCCGGCTCGCGCGTGACGGTGGAGTTTGAGCGGTAGCCCCCGTGGAGGCCTCCGCAATTCCACATGACCCTGGACCAGATGCTCGAAGGCGTCTCAACATCAGCGGCTGTGTCCTCCATTCCGGTCGCCGGTCTGCAGTATGATTCGCGGAAGCTGCGCGCCGGCGAGGTGTTCTTCGCCTTTCCCGGCGAGCACGTGGACGGCCACCGCTTCATCCCGCAGGCGCTCGAAAACGGCGCTGCCGCGATCGTCAGCGAGAGGGCGCCGCAGGGCAGCGTCGTCTGGGTCCAGGTTCCCCACGGCCGCGAGGCGCTCGCCCTCGCCGCGCTGAATTTCTACCGCCACCCCGATTGCCGCCTTTCCCTCACCGGCGTCACCGGCACCAACGGCAAAACCACCACCGTCTACCTTATCGATTCCATCCTCCGCGCCGCCGGTTTTGTCACTGCTCGCCTTGGCACCATCGAGCAGACCGTTGCCGGCGAGCGCCGCCGCACACTGAACACGACGCCGGAATCGCTCGACCTGGTCCGCATCTTCGCCGAGCTGATCGAAAAAGGCGGCAGCCACGTTGCCTTCGAGGTTTCCTCCCACGCCCTCGAGCTGCGCCGCGTGCACGGCTTTCAGTTCCACACCGTCGTCTTCACCAACCTGACGCGCGACCACCTCGACTTTCACGGCACCATGGAAAGCTACGCCGCGGCTAAGCGGCGGCTCTTCGAGGGCGCCGGCGGGCCGGTCCCCAAGTTCGCGGTGATCCATCACGGCGATCCCTGGGGCCGCCAGTGGGAAAAGCTCGGCGGCTTCGAGCTGCTCACCTACGGCGTCAACGACGAGGCCGCCATCACGCCCTCCCGGCTCGTCTCCGACTTCGACGGCCTGCGCTTCACGGCCAACACCCCCGCCGGCCGCATCCCCATTCACTCGCCCCTGCTCGGCCAGTTCAACGTGCTCAATATCCTGGCAGCCATTGGCGTGGGGCTTTCCTACCGGCTCAGCCCGGAGATCATCGCCCAAGGCGTGGCCGCATGCCGCGCCGTGCCGGGCCGCTTCGAGCGCGTGGACGAAGGCCAGCCGTTCGTCGTGGTGGTCGACTACGCCCACACCGACGACGCCCTGCGCAACGTGATTCGCGCCGCGCGCGAGCTGGTCGCCGGCCGCAACCCCACCGGCCGCGTCATCACCCTGTTCGGTTGCGGCGGCGCTCGCGACCGCACGAAGCGCCCGCTGATGGGCGAGGCCGCCGGCGAGTTGAGCGACCTGGTCGTCCTCACCTCCGACAACCCGCGCTCCGAGGACCCGCTCAACATCATGAACGACGCGCTCGTGGGGCTCCAGCGCGCCACCGACCGCTACCGCCTCGAAGCCGACCGCGCGCTCGCCATTCGCAAAGCCATCAGCGAGGCCCGCGCCGGCGACATCGTTATTCTGGCCGGTAAGGGACACGAAACCTGCCAGATCATCGGGTCGCAGACGATCCCTTTTGACGACCGTGAAGTGGCCCGCCACGTGTTGCGGGAAATGATATGACCAGCGGCCACGTCGATCCCCGCCTCAGCGCGCCCGCACGCGCCGGAGGCTCTTTCTGCGGCGGTTGGCAATGACGTTCTCCCTCCAGCAAGCGGCCGAGATGATGGGGGCGCAGCCGCCGGCCGGGAAGGAACTGCACGGTGCGGTAGTGCAAGGTTACTCGATCGACTCGCGCGCCATCCGTCCCGGCGAGCTGTTTTTCGCCGTGCGGGGCGAGCGGCGCGACGGCCACGAGTTTATCGACGCCGCGCTCTCGAGCGGCGCCATCGCGGCGGTGGCCTCGCGCGGCCCCGCCCACTGCGCCGCGCGGCTGCTGCTCGCCGCCGACCCCAAGCTCGCCCTCCAGCAGTTCGCCGCGAAGGCGCGCCAGAGTTGGGGACGAAAAGTGATCGCCATCACCGGCAGCAACGGCAAGACGACGACCAAGGAAATTGTCGCCGCGCTGCTCTCCACCCGCTTCCGCGTGGCCAAGAGCGAGGGCAACCTGAACAACGACCTCGGCCTGCCGCTCTCGTTGCTGCGCATGGATGCCGCCGCCGACCTCGCCGTGCTCGAGCTGGGCATGAACCATGCCGGCGAGATTCGCGCGCTCGCGTCGATCGCTCGTCCCGACATCGGCGTGGTGACGAACGTCAACGCCGTGCATCTCGAATTTTTCCATTCCGTCGGCGAGATCGCCCTGGCCAAGCGCGAACTCATCGAGAGCCTGCCTGCCTCCGGCATCGCTGTGCTCAACGCCGACGATGACCGCGTAAGCGACTTCGCCCGCTTTTCCGCCGCCCGCGTGATGACTTTCGGCGTCGGCGCGCCTGCCGCCGTCCGCGCTGTGGACGTCGAAAACTGTGGCCTCGATGGAACGAGCTTCCGCCTCCAGGCCGGCGGCGAAGCCTTCTTTACCCCGCTCCCCGGCCGCCACAACCTCTACAACACCCTGGCCGGCCTCGCCGTGGCGCAGGCTTTGGGCATCGAGCCGGCCTCGCTTCGCGACGCGGTTCGCGCGCTCCGCCCGGCGCACATGCGCGGCGAGCTGGTCGAAGTCGGCCAGGTCCGCATCCTGAACGACTGCTACAACTCGAACCCGCGCGCCGCCGAAGCGATGCTCGAGTTGCTCTCCGCGACCCCCGCCGCCCGCCGCGTCGCCGTGCTGGGCGAAATGCTCGAGCTTGGTCCCGCCTCGCAGGATCTCCACTGCCAGTTGGGCCGCCGGGCCGCGCGTTCCGGACTCTCGCTGCTGGTGGGCGTCGGCGGCGCGGCGCGCTTCCTGGTCAAGGAGGCCGTGCGCGCGGGCTTGCCGCAGGGCGCGGCGTTTTTCTTCGACGACTCGCGCGCCGCCGGCAAGTTCCTCGCCACCGCCCTGCGGCCCGGTGACGTCGTGCTGTTCAAAGCCTCCCGCGGCGTGAGGCTCGAAGAGGCGCTGGATCTCGCAGTCACCGGTTGTCTGGCGCGGGCCGCCGAGTCGGCGCTGGCCGCCGCCCCCAGATTCACTCCGGGCTGACCATGCTCTACTACCTTCTCTACGTCAAGCTGTTCCACAGGTTCAGCCCGTTTCGTGTCTTCGGCTACATCACCTTCCGCACCGCCTACGCCAGCCTCACCGCCCTGATGATCTGCCTCCTCCTGGGCCCCTGGCTCATCCGCAAGCTCCGGGAATTCCAGATCGGCCAGATCGTGCGCGAAGAGGGGCCCCAGTCCCACCGCGCCAAGCAAGGCACGCCCACCATGGGCGGCCTGCTCATCAACATCTCCATCCTGATCCCCACGCTGCTCTGGGCCGACCTCACCAACGTCTACGTCTGGATCGCCATCTACGCCCTCACCGCCTTCGGCCTGGTAGGGTTCATCGATGACTCCCGCAAGCTGCGCAAGAAGCAGAATCTCGGCCTCACCGTGAAAAGCAAGCTCACCATGCAGGTCCTGATCAGCCTCGCGCTGGGCATCATGCTGCTCCTGCTCCATAAGCACGGCCTTTACTCCAGCCGGATCAATGTCCCGTTTCTGAAATTTTATTCGCCCAATCTGCTCATCGATTCCCTGCTGCGGAATCCCTATACCTATCCCCTGGGCTTCATCTTTTTCTTCCTGTTTGTGATCCTGGTGCTGGTCGGATGCAGCAACGCCGTCAACCTCACCGACGGCCTCGACGGCCTGGCGATCGGCCTCACCGTCATCGCCGCCGGCGCGCTCACCATCCTGACCTACGCCTCCGGCCACGCCGTCATCGCCACGTACCTCGAAATCCAGCGCGTATCCAAGGCCGGCGAACTCACCATTTTCTGCGGCTCCATGGTCGGGGCGAGCCTGGGCTTCTTGTGGTACAACGCCCACCCGGCGGAGATTTTCATGGGCGACGTCGGCTCGCTCGCCTTGGGCGGGGCGCTCGGCGCCGTCGCCGTGCTGGTGAAGCAGGAGATCCTGCTGGTCTTTATCGGCGGCGTGTTTGTGATCGAAGCGCTCTCGGTCATTTTGCAGGTGGCGAGCTTCAAGCTGCGCGGCAAGCGCGTTTTCAAGATGGCGCCGCTGCACCATCATTTCGAGGCGCTGGGCTGGCAGGAATCGAAGATCATCGCCCGCTTCTGGATAACCGGCCTGGTGCTGGCGCTGTTCGCGCTGACCACGCTGAAGCTGCGGTAAGGCCATGAGTGGAAGCGCGCAAAAGATTTTGGGTCGCGAATGGACGCGAATGCACGCCAACAGACCGGATTTTTTCATTCGCGTCTATTCGCGTTCATTCGCGACCGGCAATTTTTCGCCTCCCTGTTGGACATGAGGCAGCTCGAAAAAACTCGCGCCTTGGTGATCGGCCTGGGACGCTCCGGCGAGGCGGCCGCCGCGTTTCTCGTCTCGCGCGGCGCCCAAGTCGCCGCCACCGACGCCAAGCCCGAGGCGGCCCTCGGCGCGGTCGCGGCGAAGCTGCGCGCCATGGGCGTCTGTCTCCATCTCGGCGGCACGGACGCTGCGCCGTTCCTCGCGCAGGACCTGATCGTCGTCTCCCCCGGCGTCCCCTGGGACCTCCACCCGCTCGTCGAGGCCCGCGGCCGCGGCATCGACGTCATCGGCGAGGTCGAGCTGGCCGTGCCCTACCTGCAAGGCCCCATCCTCGGCATCACCGGCTCGAACGGCAAGACCACCACCACCATCCTGGCCGGCCACCTGCTGGCCCGCGGCGGGTTGCCGGTGCAGGTCGGCGGCAACGTCGGCATGCCCTATCCCCCGGTGATTGCCATGGTCGGAACCTCCGCGCCCGGCCAGTGGAATGTCATCGAGCTGTCGAGCTTTCAGCTCGAATCGAGCCGCACCTTGCGCGCTCACATCGCGGTGGCCTTGAACGTCACCCCCGATCACCTCGACCGTCATGGAACCTTCGAGCGCTACGCGGCTGCGAAAGCGCGCCTGTTCGCCACGCAGCAGCCCGGAGATTTTGCCGTGCTCAACGCCGACGATCCCACTTGCGTGCAATACGGCATGCAAACCCGCGGCGAGCCGGTGTGGTTCAGCCGCACGCATCCCGTCTCCCCCGGCGCTTCGGTCGCTGGCGGCTGGATCGTCTTCGAGCGCGGCGGCGCGACGGCCCGGCTGGCGGAGGTCGCTTCGATTCCCATTCGCGGCGCCCACAACCTCGAGAACACCCTCGCCGCCGCGGCTGCCGCGTTTCTGGCGGGCGTAAAGCCCGAAGCGATCGCCCGCGCCGTCCCCGAGTTCCGCGCCGTCGAGCATCGCCTCGAATTCGTGCGCCGCGTAAACGGCGTCGACTACTACAACGATTCCAAGGCCACCAACGTCGACGCCGCCGCGAAGGCCCTGGAAGCGTTCGACGGCCGCCTATGGGTAATACTGGGCGGCAAGGACAAGGGTTCTGCGGAGAAGCCCAGCGACTACGCGCCGCTGCGCGATCTGATCGCCCGCCAGGCGCGCGGCGTGCTCCTGGTGGGCGCCGCTGCCTCCAAAATCGCCGCCCAGCTCGAAGGCGCCGCCCCGCTCATCGAAGCCGGGACCATCGCTCGCGCTGTCTCTCACGCCGCCGCCCACGCCCAGCCCGGCGACACGGTCCTGCTCGCGCCCGCCTGCGCCAGCTTCGACCAGTTCGAGAACTACGAGCATCGCGGCCGGGTATTTAAGGAGCTTGTGGCAAAGCTGTAGCAACTGAGGAAACCAACGTGGCCAAGCAACTGAAAAACGATCGCATCCTTTTCGTGGCTGTCATCGCCATGGTCTTCTTCGGCCTGGTGATGGTCTTCAGCGCCTCGGCGGTCATCGCCGAGCGCGCCCACGGCCACTCCTACTACTTCCTCGTCCGCCAGGGCGCGGCGGCGCTGGCCGGCCTGGCGGGCATGATCTGGCTGATGCATCGCGACTACCAGCGCTTCCGCCATCCCGCCGTGGTCTTCGGGCTGCTGGCCCTGGTGATGGCCGGGCTGGTGGCGGTCCTCTTCGTCGATCGCACTGCCAATACCCACCGCTTCTTCCGCGTCGGCCCGCTCTCCATCCAGCCCTCGGAGTTCGCCAAGCCTGCACTCATCCTCTTCCTGGCCTGGTTTCTCGAGCGCCGCGCCCGCGCCATCGAAGACCCGCGCACGCTCGGCCCGGTCGCCGTGCTGCTCACCGCGCTGGCCGCGCTGGTGTTCGCCGGCCGCGACCTCGGCACCGCGGTCGCCCTCGTCATCATCGGCGGCGTCATCCTCTGGACGGCGGGTTTGCATTGGAAATACTTTGCCGCCGGCGCCGCCGTGCTCGTCCCCGCCGTGCTCGCCGCCGTCGTCTTCGTGCGCTACCGTCTCGACCGCATCCTGATCTTTCTCGATCCCTGGAAGGACCCCCAGGGCAAAGGCTTTCAGATCATCCAATCCATGATCGCCGTCGGCACGGGCGGCTTCACCGGCCTTGGCCTCATGGAAAGCAAGCAAAAGCTCTACTACCTGCCCGCGCCCCACACCGACTTCATCTACGCGGTCATCAGCGAAGAGCTGGGGCTGATTGGCGCGGCCCTCGTGCTGCTCGCTTTCTGCGTGATTCTGTGGCGCGGCGCGCGCGCCGCCCTGGCCGCCTCCGACCGCTTCGGCCTCTATCTGGCGGTAGGTTTTACGGCCATGCTGGTGAGCCAGGCGCTCATCAACATGAGCGTGGTGCTCGATCTCGCGCCCACCAAGGGCATGCCGCTGCCGCTCGTCAGCTACGGCGGCAGCTCGCTGGTTTGCGCCATGTGGGGCTGCGGCATGCTGCTCAGCGTCAGCCAGAGGTCGGGATGACTTCCGCTGAGGCTCGCAGCCTGCCGCCCGCCGCGCCGGCCCGGCAAGCCGCAGGGCGCAGGTCAAAGGTTTGTATGACGTTTGTGATGGCAGGCGGCGGCACCGGCGGCCACGTGCTTCCCGCGCTGGCGGTCGCCCAGGAGCTGCGCCGGCGCGGCCATAAGGTCGTATTCATAGGCACGGCGCGCGGCATGGAGGCGCGCCTGGTGCCCGAGGCCGGCTTTTGCCTGCGCACGCTCCAGGTCGGCGCGCTCAAGCAAGTCTCCTGGGCGCGGCGCTTGCGCACCATGCTGCAGCTCCCGGCGAGCCTGGTCGCCGCCGCCGGCATGCTTGCCGGGCTGCGCCCGAAGGCCGTCTTCAGCATGGGCGGCTACGCCTCCGGCCCGGTGGCGCTGATAGCCTTGCTGCGCGGCATTCCCGTGGTCGTAATGGAGCCCAACGCCTTCCCCGGCTTCACGCACCGCCTCATCGGCCGCTTCGTCACGCGCGCCCTGCTCGGCTTCGAGCAGGCCGGCCGGTTTTTCCCGCCCGGCCGCTCCGAAGTCACCGGCATTCCCATTCGCGAGGAGTTCTTCCAACTGCCGCCCAAGCCGCACCAGCCGCCCTTCACCGTGCTCATCACCGGCGGCAGCCAGGGCTCGCACCGCCTCAACTACGCCGCCACGGAGTCCGTCCGCTTCTGGGACCGCGACGGCTGGCTCGACCGCATCGTCTTTCTTCATCAGAGCGGTGAAAAAGAATATAATGATGTTTGTTCCCGCTATCGAGAGCTCGGCGCGCACGCCGACGTAGCGCCGTTCCTGGACGACATGCCGGGCGCATTCGCCCGCGCCGACGTGATCGTGTGCCGCTCGGGAGCTTCCACCGTGGCTGAGCTGAGCGCAGCAGGCAAGGCTTCTCTGCTCGTCCCGTTCCCCTTTGCCGCCGACCAGCACCAGCTCCGCAACGCGCAGGCGATGCAGGCCGCCGGCGCTGCGCGCGTCGTCGAGGACCGCGATTTCACCGGCCCGCGCTTCTTCGAAGAGTTGCGCGCGATGCTGGAAGCGCCCGAGCGATTGGCCGAAATGGAAACCGCGGCGCGGCGCCTCGCCCGCTCCGGCGCCGCCGGGCGCGCCGCCGGCGTACTGGAGAGTTTGTAGATGGCCGCTGCCAGCATGTTCTTTAAGGCGAAGAAGCTCCACTTCATCGGCATCGGCGGCATCGGCATGAGCGGCATTGCCGAGATTCTGCTCAACCTCGGCTACCGCATCACCGGCTCCGACCTGAAGCTCTCCGCCGTCACCGAGCGCCTGGCCGGCTTAGGCGCGGTGATCTTCGAAGGCCATCGCGCCGCGCAGGTCGACGAAGCCGACGCCGTGGTGGTCAGCTCCGCCATCGACGAGGCGAATCCCGAGGTGCAGGAAGCCCGCCGCCGCCAGATTCCGGTCATCCCGCGCGGCGAGTTGCTGGCCGAGCTGATGCGCCTCAAATACGGCATCGCC
>DASQHK010000097.1:0-17269 GCA_035632135.1 Bryobacterales bacterium | reverse complement strand
GAAACGGAAGATTCGTTTCTGGCCGATCTGGCGGTGGCTTCGGGGGCGGGCTGGATCAAGGTGGGCTCCGTCACGCGCTCGGAGCGCCTCGCCAAGTATAACCGCCTCCTGGCGATCGAGGAAGCGGAAGGACCCCGGTTTCCGTCCTCACCAGGTGCCGCAGCAGATTTTTGTTGGCCGCCATCCCATCCAACTCGCCCTTGATCTTGTCCTGGATGCCGTTGAGGGCGCTGGTCAGGTGCTCGGTGATGCCGGCCAGCAGCTCCATCTGTTCGCGATGATAGAGCGAGGAGCCGTGCAGGGTTTCGGCGGGCGCCCCTTCCGCCAGGTCGAGATAGTGGCGGATGGCAGCGAGCTTTTCCTGCACCTGCTCGAAGCTGCCGCGCTCGAGGCCGTCGAGTAGCTCCCGCGCCGCGCGGCAGGACAACCGGTAGAGCACTTCCTGAGTCATACGGGCTCCGTTTACACCGCCTCTTATCGGCCACCCCCGGCCGGCTTTAGGAATTTTGTAAACGTGGGAGAAGCCCTGGCTGGCCCAGCGGACGAGATGAGCCGGCCGGGGCTGAAGCGGCCTTCCCGCGACCGGCGCCCGTACCCCAGTCACCTCGGCGGCTCATCGTCGGAAGCGCTTTAGCCGATACGGTAAGAGGAAGGCTGCCTGCCGGCCGCAAGCGGCCCGCCACAGGCTGCGAGCCTATGATTCGACTGACCCGGCTAAACCGCCAGCCGATCGTCGTTAACGCGGAGATGATCGAATACCTGGAAGCCACGCCGGACACGGTGATCTCCCTGGTCAACGGCCAGAAAATGACTGTGCTGGAGAGCCTCGACCAGGTCATGGCCGAAATCATCACTTACCAGCGCGACATCCGGCAAAAACCGATCGTAGAAACTACGGAGGGAACGCCCGACCGTGAAGCAGAGTCTGGATAAAGGCACGGTACTGGGGTTGCTGCTGGCCGTGGGGGGCATCTGCGGCGGGCTGCTGCTCGAAGGCGGCAAGCTGCGGGAGATCGCCCAGCCCACGGCGGCCATGATCGTGCTCGGCGGCACCATCGGGGCGACCATGGTGGGCCAGCCGTTTCGCGTGTTTCTGTCGGCCTGCAAGCAATTGGCCGCCGTCGTCTTCCAGGTGCAGACCGATCCGCAGGGCGCCATGAAGCAGATCATCGATTTCGCCAACAAGGCCCGCAAAA
The DNA here is from genome assembly GCA_035632135.1 of Bryobacterales bacterium. GTDB lineage: Bacteria > Acidobacteriota > Terriglobia > Bryobacterales > JACQDG01 > DASQHK01. The sequence continues at coordinate 16,073 of DASQHK010000097.1, read as the reverse complement.
ACGGCATCGTCTCGCTCGAAAAGGAAGCCATGGCGGCCCCGGATCCGTTTCTGCGCAAGGCCCTGACGCTGGCCGTGGACGGCACCGAGCCGCAGGAGATCCGGCGCATGATGGAGCTGGAGATCGCGCTGGAGGACAACCGCCGCAGCGCAGAAGCCAAAGTTCTGGAGGCCGCCGGCGGCTACTCGCCTACCATTGGCATCATCGGAGCGGTGCTGGGCCTGATCCAGGTGATGAAGCACCTGGAAAACATCGAGGAAGTCGGCCGCGGGATTGCGGTTGCTTTCGTGGCGACCATTTATGGCGTTGCACTGGCCAACGTGCTGCTGCTGCCGGCGGCAGCCAAGATGAAGGCCAAAGCCCACGCGCAAATGCGCATCGCCGAGCTGACGCTGGAGGGCGTGATCGGCATCGCCGAAGGCCTGAACCCGAAGCTGATTCTGGGCAAGCTCGAAGCCTACCTCGACGAGAAACCCAGTGAGGCTCCCAAGGGAGCCCCGGCGCGGGGCGCGGCCCCGGCCGCCGCCCCCGCTCCTGCTCCCGAGGCCGCCGTAAAGGCATGAAAGCGCCGAAGGAGCACGACCACGAGAATCACGAGCGGTGGCTCGTCTCCTACGCCGATTTCATCACTCTGATGTTTGCCTTCTTCGTGGTGATGTTCGCCTCGTCGCAGGTGGATAAGAAGAAAGTTGCCGGCATCTCCGTCGCCTTTGAGTCTTACATCAAGGACGGCAAGGTTCACAACCAGGACTTTCAGATGGATCCCTCGAAAGCTGCGGCGGCGGCCGCCGCCACGCCGGAGCAGGGTCTGGAGGGGGTTTCCCGGCGCGAGCTGGCGCCGGTGAAGGCCGAACTCGAGCAGGAGCTGGCCGGCGAAATCGGCGATGGCAAGATCGCTTTGTCGCTGCAGCCCCGCGGGCTGGTGTTGAGCCTGCGGGAATCGGCCTTGTTTCCTGCGGGCAGCGACGCCTTAAGCCCCACTGCCATCCCCATCCTGGCCAAAGTCGCCGCCGCGCTGCGCAAGCTCGCCACACACCCGGTGCGCCTGGAAGGCCACACCGACGACACGCCGATCCAGACTGCGCAATTCCCCTCCAACTGGGAACTCTCGGCGGCGCGCGCTACCGCCGTGCTGGAATTGCTGGCGGGGAAGTTTCAAGTCGCTCCGGGGCGGTTGGCGGTGGCCGGTTACGCCGACTATCACCCCGTGGCCAACAACCAAACCTCAGAAGGGCGCGCGCACAATCGCCGCGTTGACATCGTTATCCTGAGCCGCTCGGCGGCCGAGATGGAGCCGCGGCAAGCACGGAGCGCGGCGGCGAGCTTGCCGGCGCCGGCGTCTCCTTCGGCTGCGGAGCCCGCCGCGGCAACCGCGGCGCCGGGCGCCACGGTGGCCACCCCGCACAAGGAGGCCGAGCCGCCGCCTTCGGCCGCGAGGAGCAAGTCAGATTGACGACGAAATTGACGGCTGGCTGACACCACTCGCGGCCGGTGTCCGATAGCCTTCAGCATCTTACGCTTGGACGTTCGATTGCGATTCGTGCTCCGCCCCCCATCTCAATGACGACTTTGCCGCGGGTGCTGATCGCCAACCCGGATGAAGAACAGGGTAGCCGTCTGGCCCAAGCTCTTTCTGCGTGTGGCCTGGCTGCCGATCGTGTGTCTACGGGAAAGCAGTGCCTGGCCTCTCTGGAGGGTCAAAGCTACCAGGCCATTGTGACCGAGCGAGACTTGGGCGATCTCGACGCAGGACAGTTGCTGGAGGAGTCGCGGAGGCGATCTTCGCCGGAGACGGCCGCGTCCGCAGCGGTAATTGTGGTGTCGTGCGATGGCGGTCCGCAGGAAGTGGTGCGTCTGGCCCGGCGGGGCCTCGCGGACTATCTGCCGGCCGGCCTGCCGCTGGCGCAAATCGCCCAACGGGTCCGCGAGATCGTGGACCAGCGGCGTTTTCCGGCCGGAGGGGAAGCGCCGCGCGCGCAGCCGCCTGCCCCGCGTGACGCGGTGGACTCCACGCTGATCGGACAGAGCCGGGCGATGCGCGAGGTGGTCAACACGATCCGGCTGATCGCGCCCAAGCGCTCCACGGTCCTGATCACCGGGGCGACCGGGACGGGCAAAGAGCTGGCGGCGCGGCTGATTCACGCCCTGAGCCCGCGCGCGGCCTCGGCCATGGTGACGGTAAACTGCGGGGCGATTCCGGAGAACCTGCTGGAGCCGGAGTTTTTCGGCCACGTCAAGGGCGCTTTCACCGGGGCGGTGGGGCTGCGGGTCGGCCGCTTCGAGCAGGCCCATCGCTCCACGCTGTTTTTGGACGAGATCGGAGAAATGTCGTTCGAGCTGCAAGCCAAGGTGCTGCGGGCGGTGCAGGAGCGCGAATTCCAGCGCGTGGGCAGCTCGCAAAGCATCCAGGTGGACGTGCGCGTCATGGCCGCCACCAACTGCGATCTGGCCGCCAAGGTCCGCCGCGGCGAGTTCCGCGAGGACCTGTATTACCGCCTCAACGTCGTGCCGGTCCACATGCCGGCCCTGGCCGAGCACCTGGAGGACGTGCCGCCGCTGGTGGAACATTTCCTGGAGAAATTGTCGCGGCAGGAGGGACTGCCCCGCAAGCGCGTGGGGCCCGCAACCCTCGACCGGCTGATGCAGTTCGACTGGCCGGGCAACGTGCGGCAGCTCGAAAACGCGCTGGAGAGGGCGGTGGTGCTGACCGGCGCGCGGGACGAGCTGGAGTCCGCTGATTTCGCCCTGCCCGCGGCCGGCGACGAAGCCGCTTTCGGCGGGCCGCTCGACGGCCGGCTGCTCGATGGAGAAGTCCAACTGCCGCCGGGCGGCGTGGATCTCGAAGCGTTGCTCGGCCGGCTGGAGCGCAATCTGCTGGCTCAGGCCCTGGAGCGCGCCGCCGGCAACAAGAAGCGCGCCGCCGACATGCTGCGGCTCAAGCGCACCACCCTCTCCGCCAAGCTGCACGTGGCCGGCGTCAGGTTTCCGTTTTCCCCGCAGCGCTAAAGATTTGCCGCCGCGACGAAGCTCGGTCGCCGCGGACCTGCCCGCCTTCCCCCATCTTGTGTCTTTGCAGCGTCCCGGCGTGGCACTCTTCTTGCAACAGCGGCGAGGCATGGGTGGATTATTAGGCCCCACCGCGGCCCTGATCGAGCGCTATATGGATCTGCTGGCGGCGCGCCAGCGGGTGACAGCCGGCAACATCGCCAACGCCGATACGCCGGGCTACCGGACGCGCGACATCGACTTTCGGGCCGAGCTGGAAAGCTACTTGTCGGGCGCGGCGGCGCCGCAGCCTTACCCCATAGCGGTGGTGCGCGAATCGTTCGGCGAAGGGGCCAAGAACGACGGCAACAATGTGGACCTCGACCAGGAAATGCAGAAGCTGGCGGAAAACGTCATGCGTTTTACGACCGCTTCGACGCTGCTGCAGAAAGAGATTCAGGAAGTTCGCAGCGCCATCCGGGAAGGGAAATAGAGCCGCGCTTGGCGCCTGCGAAGCGCCGGCCGGAGGAGCGGATTCCGATGAGCTTGTTTGATGCAATGGCGATCAGCAGCAGCGGCCTGGCGGCCCAGAGGACACGCATCCAGTTGCTGATCGAGAACCTGGCCAACTCGGAGACCACGCGCACGCCGGAGGGCGGGCCGTACCGCCGCCGCGACGCCGTTTTCACCTCCGAGCCGCTGCCGGCGTCATTTCAGGCCGTGCTGTCGGGCAACCTGGGCGAGCCGCTGGCCGGCGTGCGGGTGGCCGAAGTGACCGTGGATGAGCGGAGCCCCGATCGCCGCTACCTGCCCGCGCATCCCGACGCGGACGCGGAAGGCTACGTCTCGTTTCCGCGCATCAACCCGGTCGAGGACATGGTTGACTTGACCGCCGCCGTGCGGTCCTATCAGGCCAACCTGGCGGCGATGGGGGCGGCCAAGGACATGATGCGCCGCTCGCTCGACCTGGTGCGATCGTAGGCCCGGGGCCGCGCGGCGGCCGCGTCCGGCCAGGGTTCAGGAGGCAACAGCATGAGTGTGATTCCGCCGATCGGGCCAGCGAGCGCATCCCTTGCGAGCGCCGCGGTGGCGCCCGGAACAAAGCCCGGCCAGGGTTTCGGCGCCGTGTTGCGACAGGCCATCGAGCGCGTCAACGAGATGCAATACCAGGGCGGGGCGGAAGTCCAGCGCCTGCTGACCGGAGACAGCCAGGACATGCACAAGTCGATGATGTCGGTGCAGCGCTCCGAGCTGGCGTTTGAGATGCTGCTTGCCGTGCGCAACAAGGTCGTCGAAGCGTATCAGGAGATCATGAGAATTCAGGTGTAGGGTCAGAGCCGCCGGCGCCCGTCATTCCCGCTGCTGACTTCCCACTCCTTTACCCGTGCCGAAATTCCTCCAACAACTACAGGCCCTGTGGATGAGCCTGTCGCTCAAGCAGCAGATCAGCCTGCTGGTGGTGACGGCGCTGGTGGGGGGCGGGATCTGGTCGCTCGAGCGCTGGAATGTGGAGCGCGACTTCAAGCCGCTTTACAGCGGCATGAACAACGAGGATGCCGGCGCGGTGGTGACGCGGCTGCGGGAGCTGGGGGTGGAGTACCGGCTGAACGACGCTGGAACCACGGTGCTCGTCCCGCAGGAGCGGCTGGCGGAGACTCGCCTGCAACTGGCCACCAGCGGGCTGCCGCAGCACGGCCGCATCGGGTTCGAGCTGTTCGATCAAACCAAGTTCGGGGCCACCGAGTTTGCCGAGCAGGTCAATTACCGGCGGGCGCTGGAGGGGGAGCTGGAGCGCTCGGTGCTTTCGCTGCGCCAGGTGGAGCAGGCGCGGGTGCACATCAGCCTTGCGAAGGAATCGGTCTTCCTGGACTATCAGCAGCCGGCCAAGGCGAGCGTCATCGTCAAGCTGCGGCGGCGGGAGCGCCTGGAGCCGGAGCAGGTGCGGGGCATGGCGTATCTGGTGTCGAGCGCGGTGGAGGGCCTCTCGCCCGACATGGTGGCGGTGATCGACACCGACGGCAACTTACTGTCGCGGCCGCCGCGGACGAACAAGGAATCGAGCGACGAGGAGATCGAGTTCGAGCAGAAGGTGGAGCAGGACATCGGGCGAAAGATTCTGCATACGCTCGAGCCTTACCTGGGCGCCAATAAGGCGAGGGCCAGTGTTTCGGCGGACGTGGAGCTGAATGCGGGGGAGCAGACCGCGGAGGTGGTCGGCGCCAACCCCGTGGTGGTGAGTTCGCAGAAGAGCGAAGAGCAATCGCAGCCGGCCTGGGCGGCGGGCCCGCCGGGAACCGCCTCCAATGTGCCGCGCGGCGCCGGCCGGCCCGCCGCCGGCGGCACGACGCTGACCCGCAAGCAGGAAACCTCGACCTATCAGGCGAGCAAGACCGTTACCCGCATGAAGCTCGAAAAGGGCGCCATCAAGCGGCTTTCGGTGGCGGTGATCGTGGATCACAAGACGGTGGTGGATGCCGCCGGCAAGCGCACCCGGGCCCCGCGCACCCCCGAGGAGATGAAGACCATCCGCGACCTGGTCACAGCGTCGGCCGGCATCATCGACAAGCGTGGCGATCTGCTGACCATCGAGAACCTGCCGTTTGAAGCGCCAGCCCCGGTCGAGCTGGGGCCGAACGCGCCGGCCGCGCCGCCGGCGGCGCCGGGATGGGAGAAGATCTTTTCTAAAGAAGGTCTGACCAAGTACCGATACGTTTTGATAGGGATTGCTATAGGATTCCTGGCGTTGCTGGCGGCGGTGGTGGCGCTGGTGTGGCTGCGGAAACGGCCCAAGAAGAGCGCGGTGGAAGCGACCGGACCGGCCCAGTTGCCCGGCCACGAAGTGGAAAAGCAACTGGCCGATCGCGAGATGGCCCAGCGGCAGGCCGATGAAGCCGCCCTGCTGGAGCTAAAAATGCCTCACGTAACCAGCAACAAAGCCATGGTGCTGAAGAAAATTCTGGCCGACGGCGCCAAGAAGGATCCCGGGGCCGCGGCGCAACTGCTGCGTACCTGGATGCACGAAGATGACCACTAACGGGCAGCGGACGGGACGTAGCGGGCGGGCGGCTGCCGGGCGTCTGCGCGGCTTCGAAACCATCGCCAATCGTCAATTCTCCCATCGTGGCTTCTTCGAGGTGCGGCAATGATTGCCAACGCCAGCCGGCCGGCCAACATCATTCCCGGGCTGCGCAAGGCGGCCATCACCCTGGTCACTCTGGGCGATGACGTGGGCGTGGAGATCTTCAAGCTTCTCGAGGAGGAAGAAATCCAGGAGCTGAGCAAGGAAATCTCCAAGCTCTCCACGGTCACTTCCGAGCAGGCTGAGAGCGTCATGGAAGAGTTTCACCAGATGAGCCTGGCGCACGAGTACATGATGAAGGGAGGCGTCGATTACGCCAAGCGCGTGCTGAACGCCGCCTTCGGCCCGGACAACGCCCGCCGCATCATCGACCGGCTGGTCAAATCGATCGGCTCGGACGTGGCCAGCTTCGACTCGCTCCAGAAGGCGGACCCGCAGCAAGTGGCCAAATTCATCCAGAGCGAGCACCCGCAGACGATCGCCCTGGTGCTCTCCCACCTCAACGCCAGCTCGGCGGCCGCCATGCTGCTGGCGCTGCCGCCGGAGGTTCGCAGCGACGTCAGCATGCGCATGGCGAACCTCGACCAGATCTCGCCCGAGATCGTCTCCAAGATCGCCACCATCGTGGATCAGAAGCTGAAGGCTCTGGGCCAGTTCAGCCGCGAATCTTACGGCGGCGTGCGCGCCGTGGCGGAGCTGTTCAACCGCCTGGACTCCAACGCCAGCCGCGAGATCCTTGAGCAGGTGGAGGCGCAGGACCCGGGGCTGGGCGAGTCGATCCGCAATCTCATGTTCGTCTTTGAAGACTTGCTGCTGATTGATCAGGTGGGGATGCGCGAGATTCTGTCGCGCGTCGACAAGAAGACCCTCACCGTCGCGCTCAAGGGCACCAGCGAGCAGTTGCGCCAGCACTTCTTCACGTACATGTCGGAGCGCGGGGCGGAAATGCTCAAGGAGGACATGGAGGCCACCGGCGCGGTCAAGATCCGGGAAGTGGAGGCGGCGCAGCAGTCGATCATCGGGGTGGTGCGGGCGCTGGAGGCCGAGGGAGTCATCAGCCTGAAAGGCCAGGTGGGCGAGCAGTATGTGGTGTAGCGGCGCGTTGTGCCAGGCGCGGCCGCCTGGGGCGGGCGGGCGTGAACCGATATGCCATCGAGCGTAGTCAAGCGCGACGCGGCCCGCTCTCTGCCTCCGGTCGATTGGCCGGTCTGGACCGCGGGCGGCGGGGTCGCTGCGGTCCCCGCCGGACGGGGGGGCGCGGGACGGGTGGGTCCGCCGGCGGCGGGCGCCGCCGAGCTGGCGCGCGTCGAGAAGGAAGCGTACGAGCGCGGGTTTCGCGAGGGAGAGGCGGCCGGCGCGCGCCAGGGCGTCGAGCAATTCCAGGGCGCCATGCGCGCCTTTGCCCAAAGCGCCGCTGCTCTGGCCGGCCACAAACCTGCTTTGCGGGCCGAGGCCGAGCGCGAGGCGGTGATGCTCTCCCTGGCCGTAGCGCAAAGAATCGTGCGGCGCGAGCTGGCCATGGACCCCACCATCGTCCTGGCCGTGGTGAAGGCCTGCTTCGAGGAGCTTGGCAACGCCGAGATCTATCGCTTGCGGCTGCACCCGCAGGACGTCCAGCCCGTCGCCGCCTACCTCCATGAGCAGCGGGGCGCCCGCATCGAGCTGATTGCCGACGCCGCCATCGGCCGCGGCGGCGCCGTGTTTGAAACTTCGCAAGGGCGGCTGGATGCCCGCGTGGATACGCAGCTCGCTGAGATCGAGCGCGGCCTGGCCGACCGGTGAAGAATTGAGGAATGGAGGAATGGAGAAATTGAGAAATGAAAACGGCGGACCGGCAGGCACAGTTCGGAATCCGCCGGCGTCTTCATCTCTCGATTCCTCCATTTCTCAAATCCTCCATTCGCAGCTCTCCCGCCTCGCGCACTTCTCGCCGTTCCGCTCGACGGGCGTGGTGACGCAGGTGGTCGGGTTGCTGATCGAGTCGGAGGGGCCGGCGGTGTCTCTTGGCGATTTCCTCGTCATCGAGACGGGCGTCGGAGCCGGCGTGCGCTGCCAGATGGTCGGGTTCCGGTCCGGGCGGGTGTTGTCCATCGCGCTCGAGGAGCTGCACGGGGTGGAGCTGGGGCAGACCATCGTGGCGCGGCGGGAGGCGGCGCGAGCGGCGGTGGGGGAGGCGCTGCTGGGCCGCGTGCTCGATGGCTTCGGGGTGCCGCTGGACGGCAAGGGCCCCGTCGCTACTACCGATTATTACGAGCTATACCGCGCGGCGCCGGGGCCTCTCGAGCGGGCGCCCATCACCGAGCCGCTCTCCACCGGCATTCGCGCCATCGACGGCCTGCTGACCTGCGGCAAGGGACAGCGCATCGGCATCTTCGGCGGGGCCGGCGTCGGGAAAAGCACCCTGCTCGGCGCCATGTCGCGCCACAGCTTCGCCGGCGTAAACGTGATCGCGCTGGTGGGGGAGCGCAACCGCGAGGTGCAGGCCTTTCTCGAGAACGATCTGGGGCCGGAGGGTCTCGAGAAATCCGTGCTCGTGGTCGCCACCAGCGAGCGGCCCGCGCCGGTGCGGGTGCGCGCCGCCTTCCTGGCTGTGGCCATCGCCGAATTCTTTCGCGATCTCGGCCGGGACGTGCTGCTCACCATGGACTCGGTCACCCGCTTCGCCATGGCCCAGCGCGAGATCGGGCTGGCGGCCGGCGAGCCGCCCAGCCAGAAAGGCTATCCGCCGTCGGTGTTCCACCTGCTGCCGAAAATTTTCGAGCGCGCCGGCAATTTCCCCACCGGCTCGATTACCGGCTTCTTCAACGTGCTGGTGGAGGGCGACGACATGAACGAGCCGATTGCCGACGCCGTGCGCGGCCTGCTCGACGGCCACATCGTGCTCTCGCGCGAGCTGGCCGCCGCCAACCACTATCCGGCCATTGACGTTCTCGAAAGCATCAGCCGGCTGGCCAACACGGTCAACACGCCGGAACACCGCGAGTGGGCAGCGAAGATGCGCGATTCCCTGGCCGCCTATCGCCGCGCCGAAGATCTCATCAACCTGGGCGCCTATGCCGCCGGCTCTAACCCGCGGGTGGACGCCGCCATTCACGGCCGCGAGGCGGTGGAAGGGTTTCTTTGCCAGGACGTTGCGGTCAAGGAGCGGCCCGAAAAAACAATCGAGCAGCTCCGCAGCCTGGCGGCGCGCCTGGCGCCGAAAGCCGCGGCTCCGGCATGAAAGCGCTGGTTGCCTTCGCGCGACGGCGGGCGGCTTTCGGGCCGCGGTGATCGTGCGGCCCGCGTATGAAGCGCTTCTCTTTTTCCTTGGAGCGAGTCCTGGAGTTTCGCCGGCAGCTTGAGGAACTGGAGCGCGGCCGCCTGCAGAGCCTGGAGGCGCGGCGCGTGAGCTTGCTCCAGCGGGCCGGTGAAATGGCTGCGGAGGCCCGCCTCTGCCGGCTGCGTCCTGCCTCTCAGGCCGCCATCAGCGCCCTCGATCTCCGGTCCGCCTACGACTATGCCCAAGCGCTGGGACGGGCTAGGGAAGAAACATTAGGCGAAGCCGCACGGGTCGCGCAGCAGCGGCAGGCCCAGATGGTCACTGTCATCCAGGCCCGCCGCGGGGTCAAACTCCTCGAGATCCTGCGCTCCAAGCAGCTTCGCCGCCACATGCGGCTGGCTGATCGGGAGATGGAGGCGGTGGCTTCCGAGCTTCACTTGGCCAAGCTGGGCCGTGAAGGCCGGCCGGTTCCCAGCCCTGCTCCTGCGGCCGGATTGCCGGCGCGGCCGCAGCCTCCCGCCGCTCTCACAAAAAAGTTCTAGTCCTTCGGTAAGGGCCCGATAAGAACCAACGGACGCGGTTAAACAGGCGGCCGCTACGGCGAGCGCGCCGGCCGGCAAGGGACTGCCGGCGGACACACCGACCCAAGGACGGACACCATGGCGTTTTCCATTGTTACCAACGCAGCCTCGCTGCTGGCGCAGGACAACCTGCGCATCACCAGCGACCTGCAGCAAAAAACCATTCAGCGATTGACCTCTGGTCTGCGCATCAACTCCTCCGCCGACGACGCGGCCGGCCTGGCCATCGCCAACAGCTTCCGATCGGACGTTTCGGTCTTGCAGCAAGGCGTGCGCAACGCCAACGACGGCTTGTCGACGCTGCAGACCATCGACGGCGGCATCAACAACATTTCTCTGTTGCTCGACCGCGCGCGCACCCTGGCCACGCAGTCGGCGTCAGGAACGTTCACCGGCGACCGCAACGTGCTGAACAGCGAGTTCGGATCGGTGCTGGGTGAAATCGACCGGCAGGCGCAGTCGATCGGTCTCGATCCAGGCGGCACATTCGCGAAGCTGCTGTCGGTGTTCATCGGCGGCGGCCGCGCTCATACCGGACAGGCCACACAGGTGGCCATCAACAACGGGTCGGTTACCATCGACCTGAGCAGCTCCACCGTCGCCACCAAGAGCCTGGGCCTGGCGGGCCTGCAGGCGCTGGGCGGCACGGCCGGCACCACGGATCTCAGCAGCGCCTCCACCACCAGCGTGGCCAACATCCTGGCTAACGGCACCAACACCGCCTCCGAGGCCAACTCCGGGTTCACGACCTTCAACTTCTCGGGGCCCGGCTTCAGCGATTCGAGCAAGATCGGAGCTTCGGTGAACCTGACCGGCGTCACCGACGCCAATACACTGGTGTCAGCCATCAACAGCGCCATCGCGGCGGCCGGCAACGGCACCACGGCGGCGGCCACAGCGTTCAAGAACGCCAACATCACCGCCAGCGTAAACACGGACTCGACCGGCAAGCAGCAGATCGCTTTCAACTCCGGCAGTGTCGCCTTCCAGGTGCAGGCGGGCGACCTGGTTTCAAACGCCTTGCTCGGCAACTTCGCGAGCGGCTCAACCGGCGCCACCCTGGCCACCACGGTCACCGGCAGCGCTGTTACCCCCAGTGCGGTCACCACCGCCGCCGGCGCCGAGACAGTTGACCTCCGCGTTCAGGGCGGCGGCCTCACCACCCCGGTGGACCTCACCGTCAACATCGCCAACCTGGCCACCGTAGGCGGCATCCTGAGCGCTCTGCAAACGCAGGTCAACGGCAACTCCACGCTGAAGAACGCGGGGATCACGCTTTCCACGGCCACCGCGGGCGGCGCGCTGGTGTTCAGCGACGCCCAAGGCCAGAAGTTCAGCGTGGGCGCCTCGGGCGACACGCAGAACCTGCTGGGGCTCGGGACGTTCCTGCCGGGCGCCTCGAGCGCGTTCGACTACAGCACGATCACTTCGGCCACGGCGTTCGCCGCGGTCGGGACCCCCAACAGCGGCGCCGATACGTTCGAGTTCTCTCTCAACGGGGCTGCTTCCTCCGTTACCGCCGGGAAGGTCACTGGCTCGGTCGCCGAAGCCGGCCCCTTCGTCACCAACGGCGTGCCGTTCACCACAACCTCGCTGCTGTTGAATATCGACGGCACGGCGGTCACGGTGGACTTCACCAAGGACCCGAACAAAGGCGGGGCCGAAACGCAGGCGCAGGTGGCCGGCTATATCAACAGCACGGTCCGCCAAGCCCTGGGTTTGGGGTCGAACGTGACCGTAGCCGCTTTCAATGTCGGCAACGACCTGGTGCTTACCTCGCCGACCACGGGCGCGAACTCCTCTGTCACCGTGACGGACAACGCGACCTCGGTGGCTCTGGGACTCACCACCGGGGCAGGCAACGTGACCAACGCCGGCACCGGCAGCGATGGATTCACCATCAACCTGGCCGGGGGAACAGCCACCGCGACCAACGTCACCGGTGCAGCGCTGGCCTCGACGGTGGACACCACCGCCGCCACCATGAGCGGCAGCCGGATCCTGAATTTCACCGTGGATGGCGCGGCTGTCGCGGCCAATTTCGCCAGTGACGCCAACTCGGCCACGAATGAGACTCTCGCCCAGATAGCCGCTTTTCTCAACACCACGGCGCAGAAGGCGCTGGACACTTCGGCCAATGTCGTCACTTTGGACGGCTCGGGCACGAAGCTGGTCATCACGTCTCCGACGACCGGCAAAAGCTCCACGGCGGTAGTGACCGACGGCGGGGCGGCCAGTGCCTCTGAGGTTCTCAAACTGACGGGCGGTACCGGAGCCACTACCACGAGCGGGGCGGCGCCGACCGGCAACGACATCGCCAACCGCATCAACCAGGCGATCGGCGCCAACAGCGCGCTGGCGGCGGCCGCTTTGCAAGCCAGTTACTCGAGCGCGACGGACAAATTCACCATCGCTTCGAGCACCGGCACCTTCTTCCAGTTGAGCTCCCGAGGGACGGCCGCCGGCTCGGACATCGGGTTTGGAGCGACCGGCGCGACTTTTGCCGGCAACGCCGCCAGCGCCGCGCCGACCACCAGTCCGGTGATTGACGCCGGCGGGTCCAACGTGTCGTCGCAGCTCACCTACGGAGGGATTTCGCTGGGCAACGGAAATCAGACTGTCACGCTTTCCGCCATCGATTCCACCGGTGCGGAGCAGGCGCTGGCCGTGGTTCTCCAGAACAACGGGACGGCGCGCAACTCGCAGAACCTGGACGACGCCATCCACGCCATCAACGCGGCGCTCCAGCAGTCCAACATCCCCGTGCTGCAAGGCATCGTGGCGGTGAAGGACGACTCGAGCGGCACGGAGAAGATCCGGTTCCTGAGCGGGTCGAGCCCCTTCCGGGTCAATATCGGCACCAACGTCGACGGCTCGGGCGTGGCGCCGCAGGGCACCACCAACAACTCCAGCGTGTCGTCGGGCGGCAGCACCGCCACCATTGCCACGCAGACCAACGCGGCGACGGCAGTCACATTGCTGTCCACCGCCGTCAGCCTGTTGGGCGCGGCGCAAGCCGTGGTAGGACGCGGTGAAAACCAGTTGCAGTTCGCCATCGGTCTGGCCTCCACGCAGACCGACAACCTGTCCATCGCGCAAGGCCGCATCCGCGATGCGGACCTGGCTGCGGAAGCCGCCAACCTGACGCGGGCATCCATCGGGTTGCAGGCCGGCGTCGCCGCACTGGCGCAAGCCAACTCGGCCCCGCAGGCTGTGCTGGCCCTGCTGCGAGGGTAAGGCAGCGGCGGCAGAGCTTTCGGCTTCGTCTCGCGATTGAGCGCCCGCCTCCAGGACAACGTCCTGGGGGCGGGTTTTTTTCATCCCCGCTGGGGTGCGGCCGGCCTGGGCCCCTCCTGTCCCCAAGTCGATATATATCTTCTGTGGGAAAGGCCCCGCACAGCTTTGCTGCCGGCCGCCGGCTGCATCTGGCCGGCAAGATTCGCCAAGCGGAGAAAATTTACCGCCGCCTCCTCACGCGCGACCCCGGCGATGCCGAGGCGCTGCACGCCCTTGGTGTCATCGCTTTTCAAAACGGCCAACTCGAGCCGGCCGCGGAGCTGATTGGCCGGGCGCTGGCTGCCAAGCCCTCCGAGCCTGTGTATCACCACAACCTGGGCCAACTACGGGAGGCCCAGGGCCGGCCGGCAGAGGCGGTGGCTTGCTTCGAGCGGGCTCTCCAGATGCGCCCGGACTCGCTCGATTCCCTCCGCGCGCTCAGCCGCCTGCTCTTCAGCCAGGGGCGCGAAGCGGCAGCCGTGCCCTGGCTCCGGCGCTACGCGCAGATCGAGCCGGACAATCCCGAAGCCCTGGTGAATTTGGCCGGGGCTTTGCTGAAGGCCGGCGAGACGGAGGAAGCGGCGGAGGCGTGCGAGCGCGCCCTGCGCCTGAATCCGGCTCTGGCCGAAGCTCACCACAATCTGGGTCTTGCCCGCATCAAGCAGCACCGGTTCGTCTCGGCCGAGGCGTGCTTCCGCGCAGCCCTACGCTTGCAGCCGGACCACGTGAAGTCGCAGGAAGGGCTGGCCGGATCGCTATTGGATCAAGGCCTGCCGGAGGCATCTGCCGCTGCCTTCCGCGAAGCGCTGCGCCTTTCGCCCGGCTCTGCTGCGGCTCATTCCAACCTTTTGTTCTGCCTCAACCACGCCGCCGGAGAAGAGCCTGCGGATTTGTTTGCCGAGCATCAACGATGGGCGCAACAGCACGCCGCGCCGCTCGCCGGGCTCGCCAGGTCCCATGCCAACGGCCCGGACCCGGAGCGCCCGCTCCGCATCGGCTACGTGTCGCCGGACTTTCGCCTGCATCCGGCCGCATTTTTCTTCGGCCCGATCCTGGGATCGCACGACCGCGAGCAATTTACGTCTTACTTATACAGTAGCGTCCTCCGGCCCGACGCTCTGACCGAGCGCCTGCGAAGCCTGGCCGGCGTCTGGCGCGACGTGTCGCGAGAAAGCGATCAAGGCCTGGCGGACCTGGTGCGCCAGGACGGCATCGATATTCTGGTGGATCTGGCCGGCCACACCGGCGATAACCGCCTGCTGGCTTTTGCCCGCAAGCCCGCGCCGGTCCAGGTGACTTACCTCGGCTACCCGAATACGACGGGCCTCGCGGCGATCGCCTACCGCATTACGGATGCCTGGGCCGACCCGCCCGGCCAGACCGAGCAGTGGCACACCGAGGAACTCGTGCGCCTGCCTTCCGGCTTCCTGTGTTACGAATCACCCGCCGATGCGCCCCCTGTCGCGCCGCCGCCGCTGTCCGCCGGCGGAGGGTTTACTTTCGGCTCGTTCAACCGGCTGGCGAAGATTGGTCCGGAAGTGGTCGCGGCGTGGTCGTCGATTCTTCGCCGCGTGCCCGGCTCTCGCCTGGTGTTGAAGACCAAAGCCTGCGGTGAGGAAGCGACGCGGCGGCGCGTGCTGGCGATGTTCGCGGGCCATGGGATTGCGGCCAGCCGCGTCGAGCTGTGGGGCTCCATGGCGAGGGTCACCCAGCACCTGGATGCCTACGGCCAAATCGATCTGGCGCTCGACACATTTCCCTACAACGGCACGACCACCACCTGCGAGGCTCTGTGGATGGGTGTGCCGGTGGTGGCGCTCGCCGGGCGCACGCACGCCTCCCGCGTCAGCTTCAGCCTGCTCTCCCGCCTCGGCCTGGGCGAATTCGTCGCCGGCTCGATCGAGGGCTACATCGAGCTGGCCGCACGGTTGTCGCAGGATGGCGAGCGGCTGCGGGAGTTGCGCGCCGGGCTGCGCGACCGCATGGCCCGGTCGCCTCTCAGCGACGCGCGCACGCTCACCCGCGAGCTTGAAGACGCTTATCGGGCGATGTGGCGCCGCTGGTGCTCCCGGCCCGCAGCGATCCGCCGGATCGCGCCGCGCGCAAATGCCACGGAGACTCCGCTGCCGCAGACGGCCGCCGCCTCGCGCCCGCCCTCCGATCCCGGCGAGAGCCTGCGCCGGCGCATCGCGTCTTTTCCCTACTGGTACCATCGGATCGAGCTGCCCGGCGGCGTGGTCACGCCGGGCTGGGCCCCGCTCAACCGCGACGCCTACCGAATCCCCGCCGACCTCGCCGGCAAGCGCCTGCTCGATGTGGGCGCCTGGGACGGTTTCTGGACGTTCGAGGCCCTCCGGCGCGGCGCGCGGCAGGTGGTGGCGGTCGACGACTTCTCCGATTTTTTGGGCAGCCTGGGCGCTTCCGACCGCCGCGCCTGGGAAACGTTCGACTTGTGCCGCGAGGCACTCGGCTACAGCGAAGAACGCTGCCAGCGGGTTGACCTCAGCGTTTATGACGTCAGCGAGCAGCGCCTGGGGCGCTTCGACATCGTTTTTTTCTTCGGAACTCTCTACCACCTGCGCTATCCCATGCTGGCGCTCGACCGCCTGGCTGCCGTGTGCAACGAGGAAATCTACGTGGAGTCGGCGATCCTCGACGATTTCAGCCCCTATCGCGGCGGGCTCGGGCGCGGCTATCCGGGAGGGCAAATGGTCGCCGAGTTTTATCCCGACAACCAGTACGGCAACAATGCGACCAACTGGTGGGCGCCTACGCTGCACTGTCTCGGTCACATGGTTCGCGCGGCGGGATTTCCCACCGTGCAGGGATGGAAGCTGACGGCGGCGCCCGCCGATCTGCCCTCCTGCCGGGGCTTTGTCAAGGGCAGCAAGCT
>DASQHK010000096.1:0-3102 GCA_035632135.1 Bryobacterales bacterium | reverse complement strand
ACCGGCCCCCCGCCGCCGCCCCCGAAGCTTGTGCCCGGCCGGTACACCGCCTCCGTCTTGAAGTAGTTCTCCGGCACCTCGCGCGCCGGCACGTACATCAGCTTCGTGACCGGATTGTAGCTCGGCGAAAACCAGTTCATGCCGCCGTCGGTTCCCGGCCACACCACTTTCCCCTCCGGCGTCGGCCCCTGGCCTGGAACCAGCACCGGCCGCCCCTTATCGTCGATGCCCTTCGCCCAGGTCTGCTTCACGTACGGCTTGGCCAGCAGGTACTCGCCGGTGAGCCGGTCGAGCACGTAGAAAAAGCCGTTGCGGTTGGCGTGCAGCAGCAGCTTGCGCTCGCGCCCGCGAAACAGCATGTCGGCCAGCACCGGGACCTGCGTCGAGTCCCAGTCGTGGGTGTCGTGCGGTGTGTATTGGAAGTACCATTTCAGCTTGCCGGTGTCGGCGTCGAGCGCCACATCGGAGCACGAATACAGGTTGTCGCCGGCGCGGTTGTCGTCGTTCCAGTCCGGCCCCGGGTTCCCCACGCCCCAGTAAGTCAGGTTCGTTTCCGGGTCATATGTGCCCGTGGTCCAGATCGACCCGCCGCCGGTCTTCCACGAATTCCTTTCCCACGTGCCGAAGTTCGGCTCGCCCGGCCCCGGAATCGTGTAGAAGCGCCACGCGCGCTGGCCCGTCTCGGCGTAATAGGCGTCGATGAAGCCGCGAATGCCGTACTCGCCGCCCGCCACGCCGACGATGACTTTATCTTTCACCACCAGCGGTGCGAGCGTCGCCGCGTAGCCCTGCTCGTAATCCGCCAGCACCGTCTTCCACACTTCGCGGCCCGACTTCGCGTCGATCGCCACCAGCTTGGCGTCCACCGTCGCCATAAACAGCCGCTCGCCCAGGATCGCCAGCCCGCGGTTCACCTGCCCGCAGCAGGTATAGACTTTTTCCGGCGTTCGGTAGTGGTAATGCCAAAGGCTGCGACCCGTCTCGGCGTCCACGGCGAAAACATCATTCGGCGGCTGCGTGATGTACAGAATGCCGTTCACCACGATCGGCGTGGTCTCCACGTGGTGCGTGGTGTGCATCTGGAAAATCCATTTCGGGTGCAACTGTTTCACGTTCTCGGTGGTGATCTGGTCGAGGCTGCTGTAACGCCAGCCGCGATAATTGCCGGAGTACATCAGCCAGTTGCCCGGCTCCTGCTCGGCGTGCAGCAGCCGCTCGAAGCTCACCGGCCCGCCCAGCGGCGCCCCCGCCGGGCCCGCGGCGAATCCTCCCGCCAGCAACGCCGTGGCCGCCACCAGCCCGATCCACTTGCTCATTGCTGTCCTCGCTGGTTGCCCTGCCGGTTTCCCCGCAAAGTATTCAAATACGCCACCAGATCATCCATCTCCCCGGCTGTGAGCGCCGTCCCATAAGCCGGCATCAGCGATCTCGTTACTTTCCGCGGTCCCTCCACCTCGACCTCGCCCTCCTGCTCGACCTCGACCTCGCTAGTCAGAAACGACCGCAGGTTGCCCGCCGTGTCCCGCAACTGCACGGAGTAATCGTCCTCATTCAGCCGGATGCCGGTGATCTTCGCGCCGTCCGGCAGCACGACCGTCACGGTGCGATACTCGCGCTCCACCGCTGCGCCTGGATCGACCAGCGACTCGCGCAGAAACTTCAGCGACCGCCGCAGCCCGATCTCGCTCAGGTCCGGCCCCAGCGTGCCCCCGCGCCCGTCGATCGCATGGCACGCCGCGCATCCGCCTTTGGTCTCGTACACGATTTTGCCGTGCGCCGCGTCGCCGGCTGCCTTCTCCTCCGCCCCTGCCGCTCCC
The DNA here is from genome assembly GCA_035632135.1 of Bryobacterales bacterium. Classification (GTDB taxonomy): domain Bacteria; phylum Acidobacteriota; class Terriglobia; order Bryobacterales; family JACQDG01; genus DASQHK01. The sequence goes on along the minus strand of DASQHK010000096.1, from coordinate 1,285 downwards.
AGCTTCTTCACGTAGGCGACGATCCGCCACACCTCATCCTGATGCAGCCGCGTCCCCGGCATCTCGGAACCCTCAATGCCGTTGCGAATCGTTCGGTACAATTCCCGGTCCGATCCGCCCATGCGGTAGCGCCCCGTGGTGAGATTGGCCCCGCGCCCGCCCGCGCCGTCCTTGCCGTGGCATACCGCGCAGTGTCCCAGAAAATACCTCCGCCCCAGCGCCGCATCGGCGTCGGAATCGTACGGATTCTTGTCCGGAACGCTTTCCTCGATCTCCCGCGCGTGCCGGCGCATGTCGGTCTCCTGCGCGCCGGCCAGCGTGACGCCGAGCATGATTCCGCACGCCGCCCTGAGCAAGAGGTTCATAACTCGCAGTCCTCGCATCATACCAACATTCGCCCGCCCACCGCCCGCCGATGGACGAGCGCCGGCCCGGAAGACTTCCAAGCGGCGTTTATCAGCGTGCATCGGCGGTTCCATTCCCGTTTTGCTATCGTATGCCTGTTGCCCAAGCCCTCCCGCATTCCTCTCGCCCTCGGTCTGCTGTTCGCGGTCAACCTGCTGAATTTCTACGACCGCTACATCATCTCCACCGTCAACGAGCCCATCCGCAAGCAGTATGGTTTTAGTGATACCCAGCTTGGCTGGCTCGGCACCGCTTTCATCCTTCTTTACGCCGTGATCGGCGTACCGCTCGGCCGGCTCGCCGACCGCTGGAACCGCAAGAAGCTGCTCTCCCTCGGGCTGCTACTGTGGAGCGCTCTCGCCGCCCTTTCCGGCGCGGCCTTCGGTTTCTGGTCGCTGTTTCTCACTCGTCTCGGCATGGGCGTGGGCGAAGCCGCCTGCGCCCCTACCGCCTCCTCCCTCATCGGCGACTACTACCCCGCCTCGCGCCGCGCCTGGGCGCTCTCGATCTTCATGCTCGGCCTGCCGCTCGGCATCATGCTCAGCTCCTTCGTCAGCAGCGCCGTGGCCCAGGCCTACGGCTGGCGGGCTGCGTTTTTCGTCGCAGGCGTTCCCGGCCTGCTGGTCGCTCTGGCCATCCTCGCCTTGCTCGAGGAGCCCGCGCGCGGCGCCGCCGAATCCTCGCCCGTCGGCGCGCGCCGCCGTCCCGGCTCTCCCTACCTCCTCGTACTGAGTATTCCTACGATGTGGTGGATCATCGCTTCGGGCGCCCTGCACAACTTCAACATGTACGCCCTCGCCGGCTTCCTGCCTTCCTTCCTCATGCGCACGCACGGCGTCAGTCTCCGCCAGGCCGGCTTCGTCTCCGGGGTGCTGTTCGG
>DASQHK010000095.1:0-3765 GCA_035632135.1 Bryobacterales bacterium | reverse complement strand
TGATGAAGGGCGGAAAGATTATCAGGAACGATCTGGGGCTGAGCGTAACGAAGTAGCGCGCGCCTCTCAGAAGTTTAGACGCAATACGAGTTGCAGGTTGCAGACTGCTTGTTCATCGCCGATGATGGAAAGCAGTTGACGCCGCACCCGGAAATAATCCGCGCACGCCAACCGGAGGTGTGGCCAGCGCCGACGCAGAAGGATCCTTCCCAAGGCGCCTGGAAGGCCAGTCTGGGGCCAGTGGACAAAACCCCGCCAGTGGACGTTTCGTGGACAAAATGGACGTTAGGTGGACAGAACGGCGGCCACACAAGGGGTCAACGGCGCAATCAGCCCCGCGAGCGGGGCCGCATGTCTTTGAACCCACGAAGTAGGGCTTGAAACGCAAGGAGTTGCTGGTGAGGCGGGCGGGACTCGAACCCGCGACCCACGGCTTAAAAGGCCGTTGCTCTACCTACTGAGCTACCGCCCCGGCAACAAAAAGAGAAAGGCGAGGCGTGCGCCTCGCCTCCTTCATTATAGACGGGGATCGGGCGGCAAGCGCTCAATACTTCGGCACGCGCGGGTCGACCTTATCGCTCCAGGCGAGGATTCCGCCGACCATATTCTTCACCTTCTTGAAGCCGGCCTGGCGGAGAAAATCGACGGCCTTGGCGCTGCGGACGCCGCTGCGGCAGTGGGCGACGATCTCATCGGCCGAGTTCAGCTCGTTCACGCGCCGGGGCAGATCGCCGAGCGGGATCAGGTGGCTGCCGGGAATCGAGCAGATCTGGTACTCGTGCGGCTCGCGCACGTCGAGTATGTAGAACTGATCCCCACGGTCCATCTTCGCTTTCACTTCGACCGGATCGATCTCCCACTCGCGCAGCCCGGGCTGCGGCGGCGGCTCGTGGTGCGGGATGCCGCAGAATTCCTGGTAATCGATCAGCTTGTGAATCGTGCGGTGCTGGCCGCAGATCGGGCACTCGGGATTCTTGCGAATCCGCAGCTCGCGGAAGCGCATAGCGAGCGCGTCGAACAGCATCAGCCGGCCCACCAGCGGCTCGCCTTTGCCGATGATGAGCTTGATCGCTTCGGTGGCTTGCATCGTGCCGACCAGACCCGGCAGAATGCCGAGCACGCCGCCTTCGGCGCAACTCGGAACCAGACCGGGCGGCGGCGGCTCCGGATAGAGGCACCGATAGCACGGCCCGTCCTGGTAGGCGAACACCGTGCACTGCCCCTCGAAACGGAAGATCGAGCCGTAGACATTGGGCTTGCCGAGCAGCACGCAGGCGTCGTTGACCAGGTAGCGCGTGGGGAAGTTGTCGGTGCCGTCGACGACGATGTCGTAGTCCTTGAAAATGTCGAGGGCGTTTTCGCTCGACAGCATCGTTTCGTGCTTGACGACCTTCACGAACGGGTTGATGTCGGCGATGCGGTCGGCGGCCGAATCGAGCTTGGGCCGGCCCACGTCCTTGGTGCCGTGGATCACCTGGCGCTGGAGGTTGGTGAAGTCCACGACGTCAAAATCGACCAGGCCGAGCGTGCCGACGCCGGCGGCGGCCAGATACAGGCCGAGCGGCGCGCCCAGGCCGCCTGCGCCAATCAGCAATACCTTGGCGTTCTTCAGCTTGATCTGGCCCTCCATGCCCACCTCGGGCATGATCAGGTGGCGGCTGTAGCGCAGGATCTCTTCGTTGCTGAGGCCGGCGGTCCGCGGCGCGGGCGGCGCCTGCACGGCGCTGCCTCCGGCGATCGACGGTACGATGCTGATCACATCGGCGGCGCCCACCGGCGTTTGATCCTTCTTCAAATAGCGGATGTCCTCGTCGTTCAGATAGACGTTGACGAAGCTGCGCAGCTTGCCCTCGTCGTTATAGAGCTGCCGGCGCAGCTCGGGATGCTCGGCCACCAGCTTGCCAAGCGCCTCGGCGACGGTTGTGCCGCTGACTTCCACCGCGTCTTTCTTAGCGGCGTACTGCCTGAGAGGAGTAGGAATGAGTACCTTGGCCATTTCGATTGCTCCGTATCCATTGCTGGACAGTCTGAAATCCGCGCCCCACCCGGAGCAGCTCCGGGTCCGCGCGCGTTTGCTCCGCGTCGGGCAGCCAGCTATTGCCGTCAGCCAGCTTCCGCTTGCGAATCGAGAGGACCACGAAAGAATACCACGGGCAGGAATTCTTCAGGTCCGTCTGGGAGAAGTAAGCGCCGCAGTCGGGGTGCGAGTGATAAATGCCAATGACGGTCAGCCCGCGGCGATGCGCCTCGTCTTCGGCGGCGAGCAGGTCTTTGCTGTCCAGCGTGTACCGCTGGCGGCGCACGCCGGGGTTCACGTTTTCCATAGCCATAGCCGCGGAAACGGTCTTGATCTCGCCATCCTGCTTTCCCAGCATAACGCCGACGCACTCGTCGGGGTACGTGGCGCGGGCGTGCTCAACCATCCGCGCCCACGGTTGGGCTTCAATGCGGAGCACAGCTACTCCTCCCAGAAATGTTCGCTCAGGTACTTGTCGGCGCCGTCGGCGATGATGGTCACCACCACGCCGCGCTCGAGTCCCATGGCCACCTTGCGGGCGGCGGCGATGTTGCCGCCGGAGCTGATGCCCACCAGCAGCCCTTCCTCGACCGCCAAGCGTTTCACCATCTCGTAGGCCTCTTCGGTGTGGATGTTGAGATTCTCATCGGCCAGCGCCGGATCGTAGATGCCGGGGACGATGGCCGTGGGCATATGCTTGAGACCCTCGAGGCCGTGGAAACCGCTCGCGGGCTGCATGGAAATGAGCCGGACCTTCGGCGAGAACTCGCGCAGCCGCCGCCCGACGCCCATGAAGGTTCCGCTGGTGCCCAGGCCGGCCACGAAGTGGGTCACGCGGCCGTCGGTCTGGTGCAGGATCTCCTTGCCGGTCGTCTCGTAGTGGGCGAGCCAGTTGGCCGGGTTGTTGTACTGGTCGGGATAAAAATATTTGTCGGGGCTGCTGAAATACAGCTCGCGGCACCTGCGAATGGCCCCGTCGGAGCCCTCGCCGGGATCGGTGAGGATCACGTCCGCGCCGTAAGCGCGCAGAATACGCTTGCGCTCGAGCGAGGCGTTGGCCGGCAGGCAGAGCTGCACGCGATAACCCTTGGCCGCGCCGATCATGGCGTAAGCGATGCCGGTGTTGCCGCTGGTGGAGTCGATGATGATTTTCCCGGGGACGAGCTTGCCGGTTTGCTCGCCGTCGAGAATCATGTTCAGCGCCGGACGATCCTTCACCGAGCCGCCGGGGTTGAGCTGCTCCGCCTTCGCGTAAAGCTCGACCGCGGCTGGAACGCCGGCCAATTTCTGCAGGCGGATGAGTGGCGTGTTGCCGATGTAGTCTAGAATGGAAGTGGCCCTCGCTATCCGGGGCCGGGCTAAGCCAGTCATCGCCATACAGATTAGACTATGCGGCGCACCACGAGGATGCAACCGGTTCCGAAGCCAGCGGCTACCAGAAAAGTCTTACATTCAACAACTTACAATAGCATGATTGTAGCAATCCCCGCCATGTCTGTCAACAATGGGGGGTTTGGGAGGCAGCGGCATGTTTTTCCGGCGTAGGAAGGAAGCGCCCCCGAGCTTCAGCCAGCAATTGGAGGCGGCGCGGGCGCAGGGTTTCACGCTGGAGGACGCCGAGGCCGGCCGTGTGCGAATTTCGAAGCATGGCTGCGCGGCCGTAGTGGAGCATGCGGGCGGCGGGAGAGTGCGGTTTGTGGAGAAGCCGGGCGTACTGGTGAACGGGGAGATCGCGAAGCTGGTGGACC
>DASQHK010000094.1:0-3101 GCA_035632135.1 Bryobacterales bacterium | reverse complement strand
TTCGCCCGGGGTTTCCGGGAGCACGTGGGAAAAGCACGTGGGCGGCGGGCAGTCCTTCACGGACGCGGTGTATCTGGACGGCGCGGCCATCAATGCCAGCCCCAACAACGACGGGCAATACAGTCCGGACGTGGACGCCGTGGACGAATTCAAGCTGATTTCCAATGAATACTCGGCCGAGTATGGGCATGCCTTGAACGGCGTGACCACCTTTACGCTCAAGAGCGGTACCAATGAGTTTCATGGCAGCGCTTTCGAGTTTTTTGAGAACGACAAGCTCAACGCGCGCGGCTTCTTCCCACAAGTGAAAGCGCCGACGCGGCAGAATGAATTTGGGGGAACCATCGGCGGGCCGATCAAGAAGAACCGGACGTTCTTCTTCGCGTCGATCGAGAGCTTCCGCCGGCGGCAGGGATCGACGCCGCCGCTCTCGACCATTCCCACTCCCAGCTTTCTGAGCGGCAATTTCTCACAGTGGCCGGCCGCTATCTATGACCCGTCCAGCACTACATCGGACGGCAAGGGCGGCTTCACGCGCACGGCATTCGCGGGCAACCAGATCCCAGCCAGCCGGATCAGCGCGATCTCGAGCAAGATCGGCGCGCTGCTGCCCGCACCCCTGTTTCCCAACCAGATTTCGAGCAACTACATTGGACCGCTGACCAGCCCGATGCAGGACGACCACAACTGGAGCCTGAAAATGGACCACCAGTTCACGTCCAATCACCGCGCATTCGGCACGTTTCTTTTTACCGACCGGCCGGCCATCAAAGGCATTTCGGCCGGCGTGACCGGTCCGGCGGAAGACCACAACCGCCAGGACCTGAACAGCCGGTTCCTTCGCCTGGGGGAGGACTGGACGATCAGCCCGACGCTGATCAACCACTTTGTGGCGAGCTTCGACCGCGTGGTGGATACAAATCGGACGCTCTCTTTGGGCCAAGGCTGGCCGCAAAAGCTGGGGCTCACCGGCACGCAGGACGACCAGTTTCCGACCGTGACGTTCAACCAGGGCTACACGCAATTCGGCGATTCGACCCACTATCGCAACACGGAGACGACTTTCGGCTTGCTGGATTCGTTCAGCGCCATTCGCGGCAAGCATTCGCTCAAGATGGGACTGGAATACCAGCGGCACTACGACAACGGCCTCACGCTGAGCAACGGCGCCGGCTCTTTCGCCTTCAGCAACCTGGAAACCGCCCTGCCCGGCTCGGGAGCGACCGGCAACGCCATAGCAAGCTTCCTGCTGGGGGAGGTGGACAGCGCCACGGCGCTGTTTTACAGTACGGAGCTGGGCGTGCGCTGGAACTATGTCGGGGCTTATTTCCAGGATGATTTCAAGTTCACATCGAAGCTGACGCTGAACCTGGGCGTGCGCTGGGACTTGCAGACCCCCTACACGGATCCATTCCACCGGCTGTCGTACATGGATCCGAGCCTGCCCAATCCCGGAGCGGGGAACCTGCCCGGCGCGTATGTTTTCGCCGGCTCGGGCGAGCACGCCTTCGGCGACAGCATTGGTGATACCCATTGGAAAGACTTCGCCCCCCGCGTCGGCTTTGCCTACAACGTGGCGAAAAACTGGGTGGTCCGGAGCGGGTACGGGATTTTCTACTACGGCATCATGGACCGGACGAGCCTGGGCATTCCCGCCAGCGGCTTCAACACCAGCGCGAGCTTCTCTTCGCCCAACGCCGGCGTCACCTCGGCGTTCAACTGGAACGGCGGCTTCCCGCAGAATTTCCCGCACCCGCCGATCATCTCTCCGTCGGTGCAAAACAGCCAGGGCGCGCAAATGAACATCCGCTCGTGGGACGGAACCTGGCCCTACTCGCAGCAGTGGAACTTCACGGTGGAGCGGCAGATCGGGTCCTCGCTGGCGATACGGACTTCCTACGTGGGGGTGAAGGGCACCCACCTCGACGCGGGCGACGCCACAAGCTGGAACCAGACCAACCCGCAATACCTTGGGCTGGGTTCGCTGCTCGGGGCGAACATCAACTCGCCGCAGGCGCAGGCGGCCGGCTTCCGCGAGCCCTTCCCCGGCTTCAGCGACCTGTGGGGATCGCGAGCGACGGTGGCGCAGGCGTTGCGGCCCTATCCGCAATACACCACGGTCAGCCAGTTCAACCCAACGTACGGCTCTTCGATCTACCACTCCTTCCAGCTCTACGTGCAAAAGCAGATGGGGCACGGCTTTCAGTTCACGACGGCCTACACGTTTTCTAAAGCCATCGATAACACGCGGGGCTACGGGTCGGGCGTCGGCCAGCAGAACTTTGATGACCGCCGCGCAGAGCGTTCGCTGAGCGCGATCGATCAGCCGCAACTGCTCACCTTCAGCTATTTGTACGAACTGCCGGTGGGGAACGGGAGGCGATACCTCACCGGCGGCGCGGCGGGCAAAATCTTCGGCGGCTGGACGGTCAGCGGCATTCAGAGCTACGGCAGCGGGCTGCCGCTGTCGCTTTCGGTTGTGAACACACTGCCCATTTTCAACGGTCTGTTGCGGCCGAACGTAGTGGGCGGAGTGGCGCAGCGCGGCGCCATCGGGTCCGGGGGGTTTGACCCGGGACGCGACCTATGGATCAACAAGGCGGCGTTCGTGGCCCCGCTGTCGTTTACCTTCGGAAACGCCGGGCGCTATATCAACCTGCGCGCGCCGGCGGGATTATCGGAGTCGCTGGCCATCCTGAAAAACACCGCGATCCGCGAGAGAATGCGGGTGCAGTTCCGGGCAGAATTTTCCAATCCGGTGAATCGCGTGGTGTTCGGCTCGCCCGATTCGAACCTTTCCAGCACCACTTTCGGAAGGATCCTGTCCCAGTCGAACAGCCCGCGTAACATCCAGCTTGGACTGAAGCTGAATTTCTGAAGCGGCCGGCGCGGGCGGGGAGCAACGAAGGGCTGCGGCCAGCGAACCAGAAGTGAGGGAACGGCATGTAGTCCACAGGCTGCGGCGCGCTTGGTCGTGCGGGTGGCGGCTTGGCCGTGGTAAAATTTCTAGCAGCAGTCGATTTCGTGGGCCTGTGGCGCAGTTGGGAGCGCGCTTCCATGGCATGGAAGAGGTCGAGAGTTCGAATCTCTCCAGGTCCACC
>DASQHK010000093.1:0-18879 GCA_035632135.1 Bryobacterales bacterium | reverse complement strand
CGCCGTGATCCCCATGGGGACCACGCACGAATACTGGAAATCGATCCACGCCGGAGCGGTGAAGGCGGCGCGCGAGCTGGGCATCGACATCGTATGGAAAGGCCCGCAGAAGGAAGACGACCGGGCGCAGCAAATCGAGGTCGTCGAAGACATGATCTCGCGCCGCGTGGACGGCATCGTGCTCGCCCCGCTCGACGGCAAGGGACTTGCCAAGCCCATCGCCGAGGCGCGGCGCGCCGGCATCGCTTCGGTCGTGGTCGACTCGGGCCTCGAAGGAGACGACTACATCAGCTTCATCGCAACCGACAATTACAAAGGCGGCAAGCTCGGAGCGCGGCGCCTGGCGGAGGTGCTGGGCGGCAAAGGCTCCATCATCCTAATGCGCGTGATGGTGGGAGCGGAAAGCACCATGAACCGCGAGCAGGGTTTTCTCGACGAGATCCGCAACCATCCCGGCATCCAGATCCTCAGCGACAACCAGTACGGCGGCATCACCACTGAGACCGCCTACCAGACCGGCGAGAACCTGCTCAACCGCTTCCCGAACGTGGACGGCATCTTCTGCCCCAACGAGTCAACCACGTTTGGCATGTTGCGCGCCCTCACCGACGCCGGCAAAGCGGGCAAAGTGAAATTTGTCGGCTTCGACTCGAGCGAAAAGCTGATCGCCGCGCTGCGCGACAAGCAGATCCAGGGCCTGGTGTTGCAGAACCCCTTCCGCATGGGCGAGCTGGGGATCGAGACGCTGGTGCGCCATCTGCGCGACCCCCACGCGCCGGTCGAGAAGCGCGTGGACACCGGGGCTGCCGTCGCCACGCCGGAAAACATGGAGACGCCTGAGATCAAGCTGCTGCTTTCGCCGCCGATCGAAAAGTACCTGTCCAGTGGGATCTGGAATCCGCCCATCGCGTATGCGGCGCTGGCGTCCGCTGCCTTTGGCCGCAGCTCGGATGCTTCGCCGGCCCGCCGGGGTATGCTAGAGACAGATCACGGCTGGGTCTGGCTGCCGCCCTTCTGCGCGGCCGCGCTGCCTCTGGTTTGATGCCCTCCGATCGCATCCGCATGACCGGCCTGCGCAAGGCCTTCGGCGCCACGGTGGCGCTCGACGGCGTGGAGCTGGCCGTCGCGCCGGGCGAGGTGCACGCGCTGATCGGAGAAAACGGAGCGGGAAAGAGCACGCTGCTGAAGGTGCTGAGCGGCGTCTATCGGCCCGACGCGGGCCAGATGCTGCTCGACGGCGAGCCTTACGCGCCGGCCGATCCGCTCGAAGCGCGCCGCAGCGGCGTGGCTATGATCTACCAGGAGCTGGCGCTCGCCCCGCATCTCTCGGTCGCCGCCAACATTCTGCTCGGCGTGGAGCCGGCCTGGCGCGGCTGGATTCGGCGGCGCAGCCTCGATGATTCCGCCCGCCGCGCCCTCAGCGACCTGGGGCACAGCGACATCGATCTTCGCGCGCCGGTCCTCGAACTGAGCGTTGGCGCGCAGCAGGTGGTCGAGCTGGCGCGGGCGCTGGTGCTTGAGGCGCGGGTGGTGGCGCTCGACGAGCCGACCAGCAGCCTGGCCGCCGCCGATGTGCCGCACTTGTTCGGAGTGATTCGCCGCCTGCGCGAGCGCGGCGTTGCGGTGATCTACATCAGCCATTTCCTGGAGGAAGTCGAGCAGGTTGCCGATCGCTTCACCGTTTTGCGTGATGGCCGCAGTGTCGGAACCGGGCGCATCGGCGAAGTGGAGAAAAGCCGCATCATCGAGATGATGGTGGGCCGCGAGATCAGCGAAATGTTCCCGCGCCTGCCGCACGCCGCCGGCGCGCCTGTACTTGAGCTGGCCGATCTGGCCGCGCCGGGAGTGGAGCGGGCGAGCCTCACGCTGCGGCGGGGAGAAATCCTGGGCGTGGCGGGTCTGATCGGCGCGGGGCGCAGCGAGATGCTGCGCGCCGTGTTCGGGCTGGAGGCCGTACGGCGGGGCCGCATCCGGGTGGCGACCATTCTTGGCCGGGCCGCCGAGGGCCCCGCGCCGCCGGCCGAGCGTCTCGGGCAGGGCGTGGGCCTGCTGAGCGAAGACCGCAAGGGCGAGGGCCTGGCGCAATCCCTGTCGCTCGTCGAGAACCTGACGCTGTCGAACCTGCGCCCCTACGTTCGTCACGGCTGGCTCGATCGCGGCGGCCAGGCGCGGGCGACCCGCGAGTGGATGGAGCGGTTGTCGATCCGCGCGCCGGGACCCTCCGCGCCGGTCGAATCACTCTCCGGCGGCAACCAGCAGAAGGTCGCCCTGGCGCGCCTGCTCCATCACAACTGCGACGTGCTGCTGCTTGACGAGCCCACGCGCGGCATCGACGTGGCCAGCAAGGCCCAGATCTATGAGCTGGTCGGCCGGCTCGCCCAGCAGGGAAAAGCGATCCTGTTCGTCAGCTCCTATCTGCCCGAGTTGCTCGGCGTCTGCGACACGATCGCCGTGATGTGCCGCGGCCGGCTCGGTCCGAAGGCGCCGGCCGGGGAGTGGACCGAGCACAGCATTATGCAAGCGGCCACGGGAGCGGCCGCATGATGCAAGCAGCCACCGGAGCGGCCGCATGAGCAGTCCCGTTGCCGCGCGTGCCGCGCTGCCCGCGCCGCGCCCGCGCTTCGCAGCCGCGCTTGGATCTTCCCTGGGGCCTCTGCTCGGCCTGGCCGCCGTGTTTTTGTTCTTCGCGCTATGGGCCGGCCCGCCGTTCTACTCCTGGTACAGCCAGGTCACCGTACTCACCCAAAGCGTGATCGTCGCCGCGGGCGCGCTGGGGATGACGTGGGTCATTATCGCCGGCGGCATCGACTTGAGCGTCGGCTCGATCATCGCGCTCTCGACGGTGGTGATCGCCCGGTTGCTGCAGGCGGGCGTGCCGCCGCTTGTCTCCGCCCTGGCCGGCGTGGCCGTGGGCGGCCTATGCGGGCTTGTGAACGGGCTGCTCATTACCCGCCTCGGGTTGGTGCCCTTCATCATCACGCTGGGGACGCTGCTGGTGTTTCGCGGCGCCGCCACCGGCCTGGCCCGCGAGCAGAAGATCGACGCGCCGATCACCTGGCTCAACGACATGCTGACCAAGTTTCCCGCGCCTTCGTGGATGCTGGTGGCCTGGGGCGTGTGGCTCACGGCGCTGCTGGCGGTGGTGGTAGCGCTGCTGCTCGGCCGCACCGTGCTCGGCCGTTACGCTTTCGCCATCGGCTCCAACGAGCAGACCGCCCGGCTCTGCGGCGTGCGGGTGGAGCGCATGAAGCTGTATATCTACACCATAGGCGGATTGCTCACCGGCTTCGCGGGCCTCATGCAGTTCAGCCGGCTCACGGTCGGCGACCCGACGGCCGCCAAGGGGATGGAGCTGGACATCATCGCCGCCGTGGTGATCGGCGGCGGCAGCCTCAACGGCGGCCAGGGCCGCGTCGGAGGCTCGCTGGCCGGTGCGCTGCTGATGACCGTGATTCGCAGCGGCTTGAGCATGAAGGGCGTGCCCAATTGGGTGCAGGACGTATTGACGGGAGGCATCATCGTCGCGGCCGTCGCGCTTGACCGGCTGCGCAGCAAGGGCGGCCGGAGCGCTCCCGGCTCCGCGCTGCCCGCTTCGAGGTGACTGATATGAGTCGAACGACTCTGTTTGGCGAGCTGATGGCCGAGTTCCTCGGCACCATGGTGCTGATTCTGTTCGGCACCGGCGTAGTGGCAATGGTCATGCTTTTCGGAAACGGCCTTCCGGGCGAAATCGTCAAGGGCGGCTACACCAACATCACGCTGGGCTGGGGCCTGGGGGTGACCATGGGCGTTTACCTGGCGGGCGGCGTTTCCGGCGCGCACATCAATCCCGCCGTTACACTCGCCTTGGCTGCCTTCCGCGGCTTTCCGTGGAAGAAAGTGATTCCTTACATGCTGGTCCAGACGGCAGGCGCCTTCGTGGGCGCGGCCATTGTGTATTACAACTATCTGCCGGCGTTTCATCGCGCCGACCCGCTGCTCGAGAGCACCGCCGGAGTGTTCACGACCTTCCCGGCGTTTCCCGAAATTCTCTCCGCCGGCCTGTTCGATCAGACGCTCGGGACGGCGCTTCTGGTCTTGCTGATCTTCGCCGTCATCGACCCGCGCAACCAGCCTCCGGTCGCCAACCTGGCCCCCATCGCAATCGGCCTGGTTGTCGTAGCTATTGGTATCTCGTTCGGCGGGATGCACGGCTACGCCATCAACCCGGCGCGCGACTTCGGCCCGCGCCTGCTGACGGTGGTGGCCGGCTTCAAGAACAATGGCCTCACCAGCGGCAAGCTGGTCTTCTGGGTGCCCATCGTCGGGCCTCTGCTCGGAGGGCTCATCGGCGGCCTGGTCTACGACCAAGGCATTCGCCGCTTCCTGCCCCAGCCGGCGGCGTGAAGGTCGCCTCACAGCGCGGCGAGACGCTGCCGGCGGGCCGGCCATTCGCGTGTTCTGTTTGTCCGAGTGGGCCGGCCGCTCGATTCCGCGGCGCGCCGGGCCTGCGCAGCAACGGTCACGCTGCTGCATCAGAAAAACTTTGACCCCCGATTGAAATTATCGATTGGACACGGGCGCACGCAGCCCGTAGACTACTACCCCGATAGACACTCCACTGCTGCGAAAGGGACGTCCCATGATTGCGAAGCGGAAGCGCGGGCGGGTATTGATGTGTGTAGTTGCAGGGCTGATAACGCCCGCGCCGGCCTGGGCGGATGACGCGGCGGGAGACGGTCCGGAGGCGCACGCTTCGGGCCTCGTGACCTTCGGCACGGATGGGCTTCCGGCAAACAATCCGGCCGGTATTAATCAAAACGCGCACTTCGTGCGCCCAGAGGAGAGAGCTGGCTATGCTCAGACGATGTGTTCGCGATGAACAGGCGTTCATTCCGCGACGATCTGCCCGCGTTTTGCTTTTTCTGCTGGGGGCTTTTGCATTGGCTCCGCCGTCACGGGCGCAGATCGACCTGGGTCCGATTACGGTTGGCGCCGGACTGCGAACCAGCTTCGTGAGTACCCAGCCCGATACCGGCGCTTCCACCAACAAGTTCCAGGTAGACGACGCCCGTATCTACATAAACGGGTCGGTCTATAAAGATATCAAGTTCATGTTCAATACCGACTACGACAGCGTCACCAACAAGATCGGCGTGCTGGACGCTGTGGCGCGTATTGAGGTGTCTCCCATGTTCAACATCTGGGCCGGCCGTTTCCTGCCGCCGAGCGACCGCGCCAATCTCTACGGCCCGTTCTACGCGCATGAGTGGAACGTGTATTCGGACGGCATCCAGGACGGATATCCCTTCGTCTTTCAAGGCCGCGACAACGGCGTGGTGTATTGGGGCACGTTTGCCAAAAAAGTGAAGGTCTCGCTTGGCGCGTTCGACGGCGGGTCCGCGACGGGGAATTCCAAAGTCCTGGGGGCCGCTCGCGTCCAGATCGATTTTTGGGACCCGGAGGACGGCTACTATCTGAATGGTACCTACTACGGCGACAAGAACCTGCTTGCCATCGGCGGAGCGACGCAGTTTCAGGACGGCCACACCGCAACAACCGCCGATTTTCTTCTCGAAAGGAAACTGCCCAAGGGCGGCGCTTTTACAATCGAAAGCGAGTATTCCAACTACAACAGGCTGGGCGGGTACGATTCGAAGTTTGCCAAAAGTCAGGGGGCGTATGCGCTTGGAAGCGTCCTCATTCCGAAAAAGGTGGGCGTGGGCCAGTTCGAGATCCTGGGCAAGTATGCCAAGGCTGAGTTTACCCACGGGGCAACCCCAAGCTACAACCAGAAAACCAGCGAAGTGAACTTCAACTACGTCATCAAGCAGTTCAACGCACGCGTGATGACGTTCTACCAGAACGTAAGATTCAACAGAGGGAGATCCGATTTCTACGAGGCGGGAGTCGGCCTCCAGATCCAGATGTAACAGAGTTCCCCAGCCTCAGAATGAAAGGAGTAAATCTACGAAACGCAAGGCAATGTACATGGGTGCCTGGCTGCTGGCCGCCGGGGTTGTGTTCCCCGGCGTTGCAACGGGTTCGCGGGCCCGCTCCCTCACGGTCGCGGCTCGGTAAACTTCCGAGCGCGAACCGCGCGGCACGCAAGACAGTCAACGGCCGGACGGCGTTGACTGAAGAATTTGATTCCAGTCCGGGCGCCCGCGCGGCGGCCCGGCCGATTAGGAGAAAAACATGTCAGCAAGGAAGGAACGGAAAGAAACAGTGGCGAATCCCGGGCGCCGGGAATTTTTCAAGCAAACGGCCCGGATCGGCCTGGGCGGGGCGGCGGCGACCGTTCTGGGCGATCTCGGCTACAACATCTTCCCGCGAGCGTGGGCGGATGCGGGCCCCATCAAGGTCGGCGTCATGCACTCGCTCAGCGGCACCATGGCCATCAGCGAGACCTCGCTGCGCGACGTGGAGTTGATGGCTATCGCGGAGATCAACGCCAAGGGCGGTTTGCTCGGCCGCAAGGTCGAGCCGATCGTGGAGGACCCGGCCTCCGACTGGCCCACCTTCGCCGAAAAGAGCAAGAAGCTGCTGCTGCGCGACAAAGTCTGCTCCGTCTTCGGCTGCTGGACCTCGGCCAGCCGCAAGGCCGTGCTGCCGGTCTTCGAGAAAAACAACGGCCTGCTCTGGTACCCGGTGCAGTACGAGGGCAACGAGTGCTCCCACAACGTTTTCTACACCGGCGCCGCGCCCAACCAGCAGATCGGGCCGGCCGTCACCTGGCTGCTCAAGAACCGCGGCAAGAAGTTTTACCTGCTCGGCTCCGACTATGTATTTCCAAGGACCGCCAACCTCATCATCAAGGCGCAACTCAAGCACGAGGGCGGCATGCTGGCGGGCGAGGAATACACGCCGCTCGGCCACATGGAATACTCCACGGTGGTGAACAAGATTCGCGCCGCCCGGCCGGACGTGGTGTTCTCGACCATCAACGGCGACTCCAATGTGGCGTTCTATAAGCAGCTTCGCAACGCCGGCATCACCGCCAACGACATCCCGGTGATGGCGGTGAGCGTGGCCGAGGACGAGGTTCGCGGCATCGGCGGCTCCGTCGCCGAAGGCCACTACGCCTCCTGGAACTACTACCAGAGCGTCAACACGCCGGAGAACAAAGTCTTCGTCGACAAGTTCAAGAGCAAGTACGGCAAGAACCGCGTGACCGACGATCCCATCGAGGCCGCTTACTTCCAGGTCCACCTTTGGGCGCAGGCGGTGAAGAAGGCCGGCTCCATCGAGGTGGATGCGATTCGCGCCGGCGCTCTGGGCCAGGAGTTCAAGGCGCCGGAGGGCATGGTAAAGCTCGATCCGAACAACCAGCACACCTGGAAGACGGTGCGCATCGGCAAGATCCGCTCCGACGGGCAGTTCGATATCGTGTGGAGCACGCCCGGCCCCGTGCGTCCCGAGCCGTGGAACAAGCTGCTCTATCCCCATCGCGATTGCGACTGGACGAGGGGCGGCACAGTGGAGAACAAAACGTAATTAGCCGCAGAGGCGCAGAGACGCAGAGTTAGAATAGATTTTTCTCTGTGCCGCTGTGTCTCTGCGGCGGATAAAATGACGGCGAATCTCTTCTTGCTGGGGCAGATCTTCAACGGCCTCAGCTATTGCTCGATTCTTCTGCTCATCGCCCTGGGCCTGGCTATCACTTTTGGCTTAATGGGCGTCATCAATATGGCCCACGGCGAGCTGATGATGCTTGGCGCCTACACGGCCTACGTCATCCAGAACGTTTTCGTTCGCCGCTTCGCCGAGCAGCATTTCGGCTGGTACTTCGCCGTGGCGTTACCGCTCTCATTTGTGGTGGCGGGCTTCGTGGGTCTGCTGCTCGAGCGCTCGCTCATCCGTTTTCTTTACGGCCGCCCGCTCGAGACGCTGCTTGCCACCTGGGGGGTCAGCCTCATCCTGCAGCAGTTGATGCGGCAGATCTTCGGCGCCAACAACGTCGATGTCCGCAGCCCCAACTGGCTCACCGGCCGGTGGGAGCCCATCCACGGCCTGGAGTTGCCGCACCTGCGCCTGTTCATCATCGCTTTCACCGCCGTGTGCATCGTGCTGATGTACGCCTTGCTGTTCCGCACCGCGCTGGGTTTGAAGATTCGCTCCGTGACGCAGAACCGCGACATGAGCGCCTGCCTGGGCATCGCCACGCGGCGCGTCGACGCCTGCACCTTCGCGCTCGGCTCGGGCATCGCGGGGCTGGCCGGCTGCATCCTGAGCCTGATGGGATCGGTCGGCCCCACCACCGGGCAGAACTACATCGTCGATGCGTTCATGGTGGTGGTGCTCGGCGGCGTCGGCAAGCTGGCCGGCGCCATCGCCGGCAGCTTTGTCATCGGCGAATCGAATGTGCTGTTTGAGTCCTTCAGCACGGCCACCATGGGCAAGGTGATCGTCTTCACGCTGGTCATCCTGTTTCTGCAGTGGAAGCCCTCCGGGGTGTTTCCATCCAAGGTTCGGAGCCTCGATTGAGCACCCGCGGCCCCAACCACACCAAAGAGTGGGTCCTGTTTGGCGTCGTGCTCGCCGCTCTGCTGTTCGTGGCGCCGCTCACGCTGTCCGACTTCCGCCTCAACCTGCTCGGCAAATTTCTGGCGCTGGCGGTTCTCGCCCTCGGCCTCGACCTGGCGTGGGGCTACACCGGCATCCTCAGCCTGGGGCAAGGCGTGTTTTTCGGCATCGGCGGCTACTGCATGGCCATGTATCTGAAGCTCTCTGTAGGTACTGCCGGAACCTACCAAGTGGAGCTGCCCGACTTCATGGTGTGGAACGGCCTCACCGCGCTGCCCTGGTTCTGGAAGCCGATGTATCACTTCTGGGTGGCGATGCTCTGCGCGATCCTCGTGCCGGCCGTGTTCGCCACCATCTTCGGCCTGCTGACGTTCCGCAGCCGGGTGCAGGGCGTTTATTTTGCCATCATCACGCAGGCGCTGGCGCTGGTGGCGAGCCTGCTGCTCATCGGCCAGCAGCCTTATACCGGCGGCACCAACGGCATCACCGATTTCAAGGACCTCCTCGGCTTCCCGCTCGGCGACAACAAGACCCAGCGCGGCCTCTACATCGCCACGGTCCTCTGCCTGGCCGTTTCCTATGTGTTCTGCCGCTGGCTGATCCGCTCCAAGTTCGGCCGCGTGCTCGCCGCCATCCGCGACGCGGAGAACCGCGCGCGCTTCCTGGCCTACGACACGGTGATGTACAAGGTCTTCGTGTTCGCCGTCTCGGGGGCGCTGGCCGGCCTGGCGGGCGCGCTGTTCGTTCCCCAGGTGGGCATCATCTCGCCTTCGAACATCGGCGTGGTTCCTTCCATCGAGATGGCCATCTGGGTCGCAGTCGGGGGTAGAGGCACGCTTTCCGGCGCCGTGCTGGGCGCCGTGCTGGTCAACGGGGCGAAAAGCGCCTTCAGCGAATCGTTCCCCGAATTCTGGCTTTATTTTCTGGGCCTGCTTTTTGTCGGAGTGGTGCTGTTCTTTCCCGACGGAGCGATCGGCGTCTTTCGCAAAGCCGGCGGAGTGTTCCGCCGCTCGGTCCGCTCGGCGCCCGAAGTGCAGGCAGATGCGCCGCCCGAGGCCAAGCCGGCCGAGCCCATCTCCGGCGCCAAATTCGCTCCATCCGTTTCGGGTCACGAAGCGGTCCACCCCCTCCCCGGAGTTAGCCCGGCCGCGCCCCTTTCCGGGAGTTTCGACGAAAGGCTGCATCCGTAATGGCCGACACCATCATCTACCTCGAGGGCGTTACGGTCAGCTTCGAGGGCTTCAAGGCGCTGAACAATCTCAACTTCATCGTCGATCGCGGCGAGCTGCGCGTCGTGATCGGCCCCAACGGGGCCGGCAAAACCACGCTGCTCGATGTCATCTGCGGCCGCGTCCGCCCCGCCGAAGGCCGCGTGATTTTCGGCGAGATGACCAACATCGTCTCGCTCGGCGAGCACGAAATCGCCCGGCTCGGCATCGGCCGCAAATTCCAGACGCCTTCGGTGTTCAAGAACCTCACGGTCTACGAGAATTTCGAGCTGGCCTGCCGCCAGAAAAGCAAGGGCGTTTTCGCCACGCTGTTCGCATCTCCCTCGCCCTCCATGAAGGAAAGGATCGAGGCGGTGCTCGAGACGACCGGCCTTACCGGCAAGGCCTGGCAGATGGCCGGCTCGCTTTCCCACGGCGAGAAACAATGGCTCGAGATCGGCATGGTGATCATGCAGGACCCGCAGCTCATGCTGATCGACGAGCCAGTCGCCGGCATGACCGGCCAGGAGACGGAAAAAACCGGCGAGCTTCTCAAATCCATCGCGGGCGAGCGCTCGCTGCTGGTGATCGAGCACGATATGGTCTTTGTCCGGCAGATCGCCCGGAAAGTTACCGTGCTGCACGAGGGGGCCGTGCTCTGCGAAGGCCCCATGGAAAAGGTCCAGAGCGACCCGCGAGTGGTCGAGATTTACCTGGGCCGGGAAAGCAAGGAGCATGGCGGCCACTGAGTCCCTGCGGATCGACGGCCTGAACGTCTATTACGGCGAAAGCCACATCCTGCGCGATGTGTCGCTGGCCGTGCCCGAGCACGCGGTGGTGAGCCTGATGGGGCGCAACGGCGCCGGCAAGACCACGCTGCTGAAGAGCGTGATGGGCCTGCTGCCGGCCCGCCGCGGCAGCGTGATGTTCCGCGGCGAGGACCTGACGCGCCGCTCGCCCGACGCCCGCGCGCGCCGCGGCCTGGGCTACGTGCCGCAGGGCCGGGAGATTTTGCCGCAGTTGACCGTGCAGGAAAACCTGACCCTCGGCCTGATGGCCCGCCCGCGCCGCGACGGCGGCGCCCTCGAGGAGGCTTTCCAGCTTTTCCCTGTCCTCAAGACGATGCTGAAGCGCCGTGGCGGCGACTTGAGCGGCGGCCAGCAACAGCAGCTCGCCATCGCCCGCGCGCTGGTGGCCGATCCCAAGCTGCTGCTGCTCGACGAGCCGACCGAGGGCATTCAGCCCTCCATCATCGACGAGATCGAGGACGTGATCAGCCGCATCAAACAACGGCAGAGCGTATCCATCCTGCTGGTCGAACAATACCTGGAATTCGCCTGGCGCCTTGCCGATTACTACTACATTATGGAAAAAGGCTCCATCGTGGCCCACGGCACGACCCAGGAGCTGAGCGAAGAGGTCGCCCACCGGCACCTGGCCATCTGAAGAATCATCGCCTGCCGCGAAGGTCCCGGCTATAATAGGGGGCCATGATTATCAGACTTCTGCTCGCGGTTGCCCTGTTCTACGCGGCCGCCTCGGCCGCCGTGGTGCGCGTCGAGATTCAGTCGCGCAGCGACGTGCTCGGCGGCCGGTCCTTCGGCCTCGCCGGCCCCTACGAGAAACTCGTCGGCAAAGCGTACTTCTCCGTCGATCCCTCAAACCCCATCAACCGGATCATCGCCGACATCGACAAAGCCCCGCGCAATGCGGAAGGCAAAGTCGAGTTTGCCGCCGATCTCTACGTGCTCCAGCCGAAGCAAATCGAGCGCGGCAACGGCGCCGTGCTGTTCGAGGTGTGCAATCGCGGCCGCAAAGGAATGCTCGGCATGTTCAACCGCGCCTCGGGCAGCCTCGATCCGACCTCTGAGCGCGACTTCGGCGATGGCTTCCTGATGCGGCAGGGCTACACGCTGGCGTGGCTGGGGTGGCAGCCGGACGTGCCGGAGCTGGCTAACCTGCTGCGCCTCTACGCCCCGCACGCCCCCGGCATCAAGGGGCTGGTGCGCAACGAGTTCATTCCGACCAAAACCGTCACCTCCGAGCTGCTTTCCGACCGTGACCATCTCCCCTACCTCGTCGCGGACCCCGGCGACCCCAGCGCCGTGCTCTACGTGCGGGACCGCGTGGAGTCGCCGCGCCGGACGATTCCTCGCGACCAGTGGAAGTTTTCCGCCGACCGCGGCCACATCGAGATGCCTTCCGGTTTCGAGCCGCACCGCATTTATGAAGCCGTCTACACCTCGGAAGACCCCGTGCTGATCGGCCTCGGCCCGACCGCCGTGCGCGATTTGATGTCGCACATGAAATATGACGATGCCGCGCCCCTCGCCCGCGTGCGCCGCGCCTATGGCTTCGGCACGTCCCAGAGCGGCCGGTTCCTGCGCGCGTTTCTCTACTACGGCTTCAACCAGGACGAGTCCGGCCGCCAGGTGTTCGACGCCATGATCCCGCACGTGGCCGGCGCCTGCCGCGGCAGCTTCAACCACCGCTTCGCCCAGCCCTCGCGCGATGTCCACCCCTTCATGAACCTGTTTTATCCGACCGACATCTTTCCCTTCACCGACCTGGACGAAACCGACCCCGAGACGGGCGTGACCGACGGGCTGCTCGACCGCGCCGAGAAGACCCACACCGTACCCAAGATTTTCTACACCAATGGCTCCTACGAATACTGGGGCCGCTCAGCATCCCTGATACATACGACGCCCGACGGCCGCGCCGACGCCGCCATTCCGGCCAACGTGCGCATCTATTTGTTCGCCGGGGCGCAGCACGGCCCGGCCTCGTTCCCGCCCGCGCGCACCATCGGGCAGCAGCTCGCGAACCCGAACGATTTTCGCTGGGCCATGCGGGCGCTGCTGGTGGCCATGGATCGCTGGGTCACCGAGGGCGTCGAGCCGCCTCCCAGCGCCTACCCGCGCATCGCGAATGGCACGCTCGCCGCCCCGGCCACTCTGCGCTTCCCCAAGATCCCCGGCGCGAATTTCCCGACCCGCTTTCACAACGCCTATCGCCTCGACTTCGGCCCGCAGTGGAAGGCCGGCATCATCAGCGTGGAGCCGCCGAAGATCGTCGGCAAGCCCTTTCCGGCGCAGGTCTCGCAAGTGGATGCCGACGGCAACGAAACCGGCGGCCTGAAGATGCCGGAGCTGGCCGTGCCGCTCGCCACCTACGCCGGCTGGAACCTGTTCAATGCCGGCGCCGGCCCCACCGATGAGATCTCCAGCATGGTGGGAAGCTACATTCCATTCGCGCGCACCCGCGCCGGGCGCGAACGCAGCGGCGACCCGCGCCCGTCGATCGAGGAGCGTTATCACGGCCGCGACCAATACCTCGGGCTAGTATCTGAGGCGGCTATGAAGCTGATCGATCAGGGCTATCTGCTCGGCCGCGACCTGCCCGGAATTCTCAAGCAGGCCGCTGGGCGATGGG
The DNA here is from genome assembly GCA_035632135.1 of Bryobacterales bacterium. Lineage (GTDB taxonomy): Bacteria > Acidobacteriota > Terriglobia > Bryobacterales > JACQDG01 > DASQHK01. The sequence continues at coordinate 5,731 of DASQHK010000093.1, read as the reverse complement.
ACTATTGCGCGGGCGGGCAGCGGGCTCCCGAAACCGGCGAGGCCGCCGCCCGTTGACAGCATCGGCGGGCGGTCACTAGAATGAAAAGAAGCAGCAGATCCCGGCCAGGTAGCTCAGTTGGTAGAGCGCAGCCCTGAAAAGGCTGGCGTCGGCGGTTCAATTCCGTCCCTGGCCACCATTTTCAATAACTCACAAACCAGGCTTCCCGGACTTGGTTGCAATTGGTTGCAATTCCGCCATGCTTTGCCCATCTCGGTAGGTCTCATTGCACAGTTGCAACGGCGTCTGCCGCCGCGCTTTTGACGTAGGCCGTCAGCTTGCGAACGGCCATCCGCTGCGATTCGGGAACGAGCTGCTGATAGACATCCTGCGTCGTGCTGGCCCGGCTGTGCCGGAGCAGGCCCTGTGCATCCTTCACATCGACGCCGGCTTGTTGCAGCCAAGTCGCATGCGATCGCCTCAGTACCTGCCAGTTCACCCAGCCGACGCCCAGCGCTTCTGCCACTGGCTTGATGTGCCGAATGAGGATATTGTTGTCCCGCATCGGTCTGACGCTCCGAACCGACTGGAACACGAGGTCTTCTGGACCGTGGGATTTCACTGCCTTGTAGCGCCGGCAGCCGCGACCAGCGCGGACCAACACCTCCATGGATTTGAGCCGGTGAATCCGTTCGATCACATGCTCGTCCACTGGAATGGTGGCCTTGCTGGCCTCCGACTTCGGTTCATCCCAATCGCCACGGCAATACCGCTCCTGAATCGTGATCGAGTTTGCGTGCACATTGTGCCAGCGCAGCCCGATCAACTCGGACACCCGCAGCCCTGCAAATACCGCGACGTAGACCATCGTGGCATAGGGCTCCGCGATTCGCTCCAGCAACGCGTAGAACTGCTGGACCCGGATGAAGGGTTTTGCCTCCGCGTGCTTACGTCTCTTCAATCGGATCTTTGCCGCCGGATTGGTGCTCAGCCGCCCGTACTCCACAGCGGCTCGAAGCACTGCCGCGAGCACGTCGCGGATCTTGTCGGTGCTTTCGCTAGACAGACCTGACTGCTGCAGGCGAGCGAAATAAGTCTGTAGCCGCTCCAGCGTCAGTTCCCGGAGCATCAGATCACCCAGCTCGGGATTGAGATGGTTCTTCAGCACACTCTTGGTCCGCCACTGGCTGGTGGCGGCCAGATTGGGCAGAATGTCCTTTTGGTAGATGTGGCCAAAGTCGCGGAACAGGATGGCGCCCCCAATCCCCACGTTCGGATGATTGATGGCCGCCAGATGCTCGTCCCGCAATCGTTCCGCTTCCGCTCGGGTGAGCGTCGCCGGACCGAGAACCACCCGCTTGACCTCCCGCATCCTCTGCCCATTTGCTTCAACATCCTCTCGAACAAGAATCGTCCACTGCTTGCCCCGCCGCTTGGGCGTGGCTTCTGGTATCGTCTACGAGCCATACTTTCGAAGCCGCCTCCTCTCGGCGATGGCTCGTTTCGGGTTTGCTCAGGAAGGACGATAGCACAATCGCGGCTGCTGCTCGGAGGATTTTTGCCAAGAGGATTGCTTTCCGCTCGCCGCTCGCGCTGCACGGAATTGGCTGACAGCGAATGCTGCTCTCGCATTCTCTGCTCCAGGCTGGCCCCGTGCCGCACCATCAATGATCCAGGTTTCCCCTGGCAAGGGGTTTCTCAAGTCAACTCGGGCGGGCCGGGTGGAGTGTTCCTAGGGCCGATGGCTCCGTTACCGGGATTGGAAAGACCCCGAACGATCAAGAGGACAACGACCACCAAGCCAACGATTGCAATTGCTCCCACGACGGTAATCTTCATTGCTTTTGCTCCCACGGCACAGTCGCCCCGCAGCCCTTCTGGGGGCATCGAAAGCCCTTGAAGCTGCCATCGAAGAGGTTGGTCTGAATCAGTCTTGGCTCTGCCCAGAAGCGGGTCTTGCACTTCGGGCATTTCAGGCGGTATCGGGCCTCCATCTCCTCGAACCTGCTCAAAAGGTTTTCCGCTTCCATCGTGTCCACCAGCCGACTGAAAGCCTCCACGCCACCTGGACCTCTAACGAAAAGCTGAACTCCGCAGGGGTCGCAAACCACGTACGGCTTGTCCTTTTTGGTGAGCCGGACCTGGCGTGGCTCCATACAGACCGGGCAGGGGAACTTGTGCTTTCCATCCGCAACAGCCATCTTCAGTACCTTCCGCCTCTTTAAGCAGGGCAGGCTTCGCCCCGCTTTCGAGTTCATGCTAACCTCGATTCTGAGAACATCCCGAAGGTGCGAGTTGAGCTGCGCCTTACTGGCAGAGAGAGTCCCCGCATAATTCCAAGCTGTTTGTTGGAATCTTTCCGCAAAATCTGGTGCGGGTTCTCGGAGAGTTACCTCAGAAATGCCCAGACCCAAAAAACCGTTCAAAAAGGGGCAAAAACCACTTGACATTGTTCCAGGCAAAAGCAGGCGGGGGCGGCCTGGAGTGCTCGCCTCAGAGGTCAGAGGCCGGGGCGATCATTACCGGCTCGTGTTCAATCAAATCTGGGAGAACGTAGGGGAACCGCTGCTGAAGGCACAAACCGAGGAGCGGGTAATACAAGCATTCGGCTCGTGGCCGAATTTTCAGCGCGAATTCTCGCCGATAGCGGGCTTGGTCTGGAAAGTTCTCCAGGATCCGAAGTTCCCCAAAAGGAAGCAGCCACAGATAAATTTCCTGGCCGACTCCCTGGCCGCGCGTGGGACGGTCAGTCCGCGTCGTTCCCGCGACATCTGCGAACAAGAGGGCAAGAAGAAGGTGAATTACATCATTCGGCGAGATTTCTATATTGAATGTACGTGCGGATATAAAGGCCCCGCATCCTATGGCAAATGCCCAAAATGCGGAACCGGCGAAGTTCTGCTACACGGCATCGATCTGTTAGGTGGATCTGCCGAGGAGGACATGCCGTAACATACGTAACGTTACGGCGCGTAGCGATGTCCACCTCGCTGGCGCCCTAAGAACAACTGGACTTTTCTTCGGCGGCGACAACCGCGGCCCGTACGGCCCCGGCTCTGAAACAGCGTCCGGAAGCCTGGGGGACACTGGCGCCCCCGCAGGTTGAGTTCTAGCCGGCTAGCTCACTTCTTGCTCGGCTGCGGCACCTGGATGTTCCCGCCGGTAATGGTGGTCGGACTGAAGGTCAGTCCAGGCACCGCCGTGTTGCTCGGATCGTTCACCTGCAGGCCAAACTGATCTTTGCCCACGCCCGGTTCTCCGTTGTCGATTGCCGTGGTGATGAACGTGTAGTTCCCTACGCCCTGGTACGTCGCCTTCCCATTGAAGATCGCCTCGTTGCCCGGAACGCTGGGGATCGCCAGGCCTCCCATGGCGTTGCTCTTCAGCATCACGTCGCCCGTGGCCCGGTGATCGATGTACAGAAGCGAACCTTGGACATTCCCGTTCTTCAGATACTTGACGTTGAACCCGAAGTTGCCAGGAGCGCCGCTGCTGGGATTGATGATCGTGCCGCCGCCGGTGGTGAACCCGAGCGACGGATCATACACGGTGAGGACAGTGTTCCCCGTGCCTGTGTAGTAATTGCCGCCGATCGTGAACGTCACCAGATACACGTTCACCGCCACGCCCGAGTAGCTGCAGGTCGCAGTAATGCTTGCGCCGGCGAATGCGCCTCCGGATCCAGTGATTGCGGCCGTCTGAACAGGCGGCCCGCTCCCCGGACCGATAGGAGTCAGTGTGCACGTCACCGGGACTGCATTGGAGATGTCACCGTAAGTTGTGTCATCGCTCTTTTCCGTGATCGTCGCCGAGATCGAGAAAGGCTGTGACGCGTTGCTGCCCGGCGCGGTCACCTGCACCGCCACGGGGCTGGAGGTCACGACCGCGTCCTCCTGAGTCACGGTGAGCGTATTCGTGCCGGAGCTGGTTAGGTAGAAGGGGTTGCTGGGGTTGTACGTGGCTTTTATCGTGTAGCCGCCCGCTTGCACTGGAAGCAGGTCCTGATACGAGAAGGTGGCCACCCCGGTGCCCGAATTATACGTGCCGGCTCCAACATCCACGCTGTTGACGTAGAACTCGACGCTGCCAGGGGAACCAGCCGGGCTAACCGTCGCGCTGAGGGTCACCACGTCGCTGTACTGAACGGAGGCGGCGGAGACGGTAGTCGTCGTCGGTTGCACGACCGTTATCTTGGCCGTGTTGCTGGTCGTCCCCGTCCCCCCGTTGGTGGAGCTAACGGCGCCCGTAATGTTGCTCCAGTTCCCGAGGCTTACGCCCTTGACGCTGACGCTGATCGTGCAGTTGCTACCCACGGCGATACTCCCGCCCGTCAGACCCACGGACGAGGCGCCCATAATGGGCGTGAAGGTGCCACCGCAGTTGTCAACTGCACCCGGCGTATCCGCCACCACCAGCCCACCGGGCAAGCTGTCGGAAAACGCCACCCCCGTCTCCGCCACCGTATTGGCCGCCGGGTTGGTCAGGGTAAACATCAGGGTTGTCGTGCTGTTCAGCGAGAGGATGGCATTCGCAAACGCCTTTTTGATCGTCGGCGGCGCCACCACGATCAGCGTGGCCATGGCCGTGTTGCCGGTGCCGCCGTTGGTAGAAGTCACCTGGACGCTGTTAACCAGGCTGCCAGCGCCGGCGCCCTTCACATCCACCGAGAAGGTGCAGGAGCCGCTCGTCGCGAGCGTCGCCCCCGACAGACTGATGCTCCCCATGCCCGCCACGGCTGTGATCGTCCCGCCACCGCACGTGCCCGTTATGTTCGGCAGTGCAGCCACCACCATCCCTGTGGGCAGGGTGTCGGTGAAAGCAACGCCGGTCAGTGATACGGTGTTCGTCGCGGGGTTGGTGATCATAAAGGTTACGGTTGCGGTACTGTTGAGCGGAATGCTGGCAACATTAAAGGACTTGGAGATGGAAGGCGGCGCGACCACGGTCAGTGTCTGCGTCCCGCTCATGCTGGCCTCGTAGGTGATGCTGCTGATCACCTGGCTGGCGAAGAAAACCTGCACCGTGTGGTTCCCCGCCGGGAGCCCCGAGGGGTTATAGCTGGAAGTCGCTACCCCAGTTCCGTCCGTCGTCCCTGTCCCCACCGTGCCGCCGTCCACCTTGAACGTAATGGTCGCCCCGGGAACGGGTGCCCCGCCGCTGGTCTGCGTCAGAGTGGCCGACAGACTCACCGGACCAGAAGATCCAAATGGCACCGAAGCCGGGTTTGGGGCGCTCAACGTCAGCGTAGTCGGCACGGTCACGTTCACCGTGGCCGTGTTGCTCGCCACTCCTGTCCCGCCGTTGGTCGAGCTGATGGCCCCCGTGGTGTTGCTCTTCATTCCCCCGGTTGTGCCCGTCACGCTCACGCTGACCGTGCAGCTTGTGCCCTTCGTGATGGTGCCGGTCGAGTAGTTCAGCGTTGTGTCGCCGGCGCTCGGCGCAAACGTGGCGCCTGCCGGGCAGGTCGTCGCGACGCTCGGCGTGGCCGCTACCTGAAGCCCCGCCGGCAGACCATCGGTAAACGCCACTCCCGTCAGGTCTACGGTCGCGTTCGGATTGGTCAGCGTGAAGGTGATGGTCGAGGTGCCACCAGGTTGGATCGTTGTCGGGGCGAAGGCTTTGGCGATGGTCGGCGCACCCACAACGGTCAACGTTGCCGTTGCCGGGGCCGTGTTGGTCAGCCCACTCGCTGTTGTTATTGCGCTAGCGGGAATCGTATTTGTGTTGGCACCGGGGGTCGTCGCCGTGACCT
>DASQHK010000092.1:0-9130 GCA_035632135.1 Bryobacterales bacterium | reverse complement strand
CCCCACCATCCCGGCCCGCCGGCTCGGCCCCGATTCCAGCCCCTCCCGGCCAAATGTGGTATTTTGAAACGTTTTCCCCATGGATGGCGACCGGAAGGAACGGATCCGCTACTTCGGATTCGCCGGGCTCGTTGGCCTGCTCTTGCTGCTCAACGTAACCGGCGTCTTTAAGTACATCTTCGGCATCGATACCGCCATCCTGCTGACTCTCCTCGCCGGCTACAAGATCTTCTACAACGCGATTTCGGCGCTGCTGGAGAAGCAGATTTCGGCGGATCTCGCCATCTGCATTGCCGCCATTGCCGCTTTGGCCGTGGGCGAATACGCCGCCGGCGCCGAGGCCATGTTCATCATGCTGCTCGGCGAGGGCCTGGAAGCCTTCGCCGCCGGGCGCACCGAGGCCGCCATCCACCGCTTCGTCGAGCAGTTGCCGCGCCGCGCCCGCGTGCTGCGCGGGGACCAGGAGATAGAAGTCGGCGTCGAAGAACTGGTTCCTGATGACGTGATCGTGGTCCGCGCCGGCGAGCGCGTCGGGGCCGACGGCACGGTGCTCCAGGGCGTCTCGAGCGTCGATGAAAGCTCCATCACCGGCGAGTCGCTGCCGCGCGATAAGCAGTCCGGCGACGACGTTTTTTCCGGCGCCATCAACGGCAACGGGCGGCTGGAGATCCGCGTCACCCGCGCCGGCGAAGAGACCACCCTGGCGCGCGTAGTCGCCCTGGTCGAGGAAGCCAAGCAGAAGCGCGCGCCGGTCGAGCGTCTCGCGGACCATTACGCCAAGTACTTCTTGCCCGCGCTGCTGCTGGCCGCCGGCCTGACGTTCTATTTCACACAAAGCTGGATCCGCACGGTCGCCGTGCTGATCGTCGCCTGCCCCTGCGCCCTGATTCTCGCCACGCCCACGGCCATGGTAGCCGCCATCGGGGGGCTCGCCCGCCGCGGCATCCTGGTAAAAGGAGCTGGTTTCCTCGAACTCGCCGCCAAGGCCGATACCATCGTCTTTGACAAGACCGGCACCCTCACCACCGGCCAGTTCCAGGTGGTGCGGATCGTCCCGGCCGCCCGCAGCGAGTCGGAAGTGCTGGCGCTGGGTGCGGCGGCCGAAAGCGGCTCCGAGCACCTGCTCGCCAAAGTCATTGTGGAGGAAGCCCGGCGTCGCGGCCTTCCCATCGAGGCCTCGCGCGACGCTCACGTCGTGCCCGGCCGCGGCGCGCAGTGCCATCTGAACGGCAACACCATCCGCGCCGGCAACGCCGCCTTCCTCGCCGAAGAAGGTATTTCTGATACTGCTCACCTGCTCGAGGAGGCCGACCGCCTGGGCGCCTCCGCCGTGCTGGTCGCCGTGGATCACACCCTCGCCGGCGCCATCCTGCTCCGGGATTCTCTGCGGCCCGGCGCGGCCGAGGCCCGCGCCGAGCTTGACACGCTGGAGCTGACCCACCAGATCCTGCTCACCGGCGACCGCCGCCGCGCCGCCGAGGCCGTGGCCCGCGAGATGGGCCTGCACAACGTCGAGGCCGAGCTGCTGCCCGAGCAGAAGCTCGAGCGCATCCGCCAACTGCAATCCCAGGGCAAGATCGTGGCCATGATCGGCGACGGCATCAACGACGCGCCGGCTTTGGCCGCCGCCAATATCGGCATCGCCGTCGGCGGCTCCGGCGCCGAGATTACCGCCGAGGCCGCCGACATCGTTTACCTCAATTCCTCGCTCGACAAGCTGCCCCGCCTGTTCGACGTGAGCCGCCGCGCGGTCGGCACCGCGTGGCAAAACATCATTCTGTTTGCCGGCGTCACCAACCTGCTGGCCGTGCTGGCCGCGGCCTCGGGCTACCTGGGCCCCATCTCCGCTGCCTTCACCCACCAGCTTTCGTCGTTTTTCGTGATGCTGAACTCGCTGCGCCTGCTGCGCGTGGAGCGTCCGGCGGGGCAAGGCTCGCGCTGGCGGCGGCTGCTCGAAGCGTCACCTTTGCCCGGACTTTGGGACCGTGTGGCTGCGGTGCTGCGGGGAATCGATCCGGGCGCCGGTTTCGCCTGGCTCATGGAGCGGCGGCAGCAGCTTGTGCGCCCCGCTCTGGCTGCCCTCGCCGCGCTCGTGGTGCTGAGCGGCTTCTACACGCTCCAGCCCTACGAGCAAGGCGTGATCGAGCGCTTCGGCAAGAAGGTGACGCCCTACAAGCAGCCCGGCTGGCACTACAAGCTGCCCTGGCCCATCGAGCGGCTGACGCGCGTCGAGGCCGGCCGCGTCCGCGCCGTCGAGATCGGCTATCGCACTTCCGAAACCGGGGCCGCCGCCGAGCCCGCTGCCTACGAATGGAACGTGCAGCACCGCGCCGGCCGCTTCCAGAGGATGCCCGAAGAGTCGCTCATGCTCTCCGGCGATCAGAACATGATCGAGCTGAACGCGGTGGTCCACTACAACGTCGCCCGCGCCGACGATTACATCTATCGCCTCGCCGATCCCGAAACCACCATCCGCACAACCAGCGAGTCCGTAATCCAGATGCTCGTCACCACCACCCCGCTCGACGACCTGCTCACCACCGGCCGCCGCGCCGTCGAGGCCAAAGCGCTCGCCGAACTCCAGCGCCGCCTCGATCTTTACGGCGCGGGCGTGAAGGTGCTGCACGTGCAGCTTGAAGACGTACACCCGTCGGTCGAAGTGGTAGACGCTTTCCGCGAAGTGGCCGGCGCGGCCGAGGAGAAGAACCGCCTGATCAACGTGGCCGAGGGCTATCGCAACGAGCAGGTGGCGCTGGCGCGCGGCCAGGGCGAGGCCAGCATCCGCAACGCGCAAGGTTATGAAGTCGATCGCGTGAACCGCGCCGGCGGCGATGCGGCGCGTTTCGTCCAGGCCGAGCAAGCGTACAAAACCGCGCCCGGCCCCACGGAAACCCGGCTGTATTTGGAGACGCTCGAGCAGATCCTGCCCGGACGCCAGAAGCTGATCATCGACGCGCACGGCGGCCGCCGCCACTTGATGATGCTCCAGGACGGCGTGCTGGTCGCCCCGCCCGGCTCCGCGCTGCTGAACTCGCTGCCGCCCGGCCGCAACCCGGCCTTCGGACCGCGAGACGAGGAGGAACGATGAATCGCAACAGCAGCCTCGCCCCCACGGCCGCGCTGCTGCTTGCGGCGAAGGCCATTCCGAGCCGCGACCGCGAGGGAGCGGTCCCCGGTTTCGTGCCGCCGAAATGCCGCAGTCGCTCCGCGCTGCGGGCCGCCTCGCCGAGTCCGGGGCTTCCCTGCGCCCCGGCGCGCTTCCTGAAGGAGAAGGAATCATGAATCGATACCGCAAATGGCTCATCGCGCTCGGCGCGCTGATCGTGCTTTGGGCGACGCTGTTTACCGTCCGGGAGACCGAGTTCGTGCTGGTCACCCAGTTCGGCCGCCCGGTCCGCACGGTCACCGCCGCCGGCCTCCACGCCAAGTGGCCCTGGCAAAACGCCCGCTACTTCGACCGCCGCCTCCGCGTCTACAATCCGCGCCCCTCCGAATTTCTCACCCGCGACAAGAAAAACCTGGTGATCGAAAATTACGTTTGCTGGCAGATCGCCGACCCCGAGACCTTCGTCAAGAAAGTGATCACCGAGCCCAACGCCGAGGCGCGCCTGCACGACGTGGTCTGGTCCGGCCTCTCCGCCGCGCTCGGCAATCACGACCTGGAATCCATCGTCACCACCGACCCCAACAAAATGGCCGCCGTCGGCATGTTCGACCGCCTCACCGAGGAAACCAACAGCGCCGCGCTCAGCCAGTACGGCATCCGCGTGGTCGACGTGCGCATCAAGCGCCTGAACCTGCCGCAGCAAAACAAGGAAAGCGTTTTCGCCCGCATGCGGGCCGAGCGCGAGCGCATCGCCAAGCAATACCGCGCTGAGGGCGAGGAGCAGGCGCTGCGCATCCGCGCCGACGCCGACCGCCAGAAAGAGGAGATCGTCTCCGCCGCCTACAAGCAGGCCGAGCAGATCAAGGGCGAGGGCGACGCGCAATCCACGCGCATTTACGGCCAGGCGTATTCGCGCGACCCGCAGTTCTACAAGCTGGTGCGCACGCTCGAGGCTTACAAGAAGATCCTCGACGACAAGACCACTGCCATCCTCAGCTCCGACTCGGAGCTGCTGCGCCTGCTGACGCGAGGGGAAGCAACGAAGTGAGTCTGAGTTTAGAGCCGCGCCTTCCGGAGATCGCCGAGCAACCCGCTCCGGCGGCCGAGCCGCAGCGCGCCTGGCGCCCGCCGCCTTCCTGGCGCAGCTATCTCACGCGCCGCAACGCCTGGGGCGGGCTGATCCTGCTCTGGCTGCTGAGCGGCCTCTATCTCGTCGCCACCGACCAGCAGGCCGTCGTCACCCGCTTCGGCAAATTCGAGCGCATCGAGGTCCCGGGCCTGCACTATCACTTGCCCTATCCCGTCGAGCAGATCACCAAGCTCAAAGTCGAGCAGCTTCAGGCCGCCACCATCGGCGGCGAGCCGGCCGACGCCGCTCTCGGCCGCACCGATCCGCTGCGCGCGCAATTCCTCACCGGCGATCAGAACATCATCAACGTCCGCACTGTGGTGCAGTACAACGTCAAATCTCCGATGGAATACCTGTTTCGCGCCCGCGACGTGGCCCAGACCGTCGGCGGCGCAGTCGAAAGCGAATTGGGCCGCGAGATCGCCACGCGCTCGGTCGACGATGTGCTCACCACCGAGAAGATTCACATCCAGGACGCCGTCAAGCGCCGCGCCCAAACGCTGCTCGATTCCTACGACCTCGGCGTCGCCATCTACACCGTGAACATCGACCGCACCGCACCGCCCGATGAAGCCAAGGACGCTTTCGCCGACGTGGCCGGCGCCAAGGCCGATGCCGCCCGCATCGTCAACCAGGCCGAGGGCTACGCCAACGACATCGTCCCGCGCGCCCGCGGCGAGGCCCAGCAACTGCTCGAAGCGGCCGAGGGCTACCGCCAGCGCAAGATCAACGAAGCTCAGGGCGACGCCTCCCGCTTCACCCAGCTCGACGAGGAATATAAGAAAGCCGCCGCCGTCACCAGCCACCGCCTCTACATCGAGGCGATGGAGCAGATTCTGCCCAAGATCAAGAAGACCATCATCGATCGCCAGGGCAACAACGTCGACATGACGATCGTGCGCCGGGAGAACGACGGCGCGAAGCCGTCCCCCGCCGCGCCGCCGCCGAAATGACGCGCGAGAAAAAGGCCCGCTACCTCACCGTGGCGGTCATCGCCGCCGCGCTCGTGTTCGTCATCGGCCAGATGGCCGGCTGGCAGCTTCCTGCCGCACTATCTTCCCTGCGCCCGCCCGCGGCCGCTTCGGCCACCGCTGCCGCTCCCGGACAACCCTCCGGACCAGAGCCCCGCGACGCCATCTACAAGATGCTCGATGCCGCGCGCGCCGGCGATGCCGCCGCGTACCTCGCCTGCTTTTCCGGCCAGATGGAGGCGGCGCTCCGCCAGAGCCAGAGCGAAATGGGCCCGCCGCGCTTCTCGCAATATCTCAGTGATACCAACAAGGAGATCAAGGGCATCGCGCTCTCCGAGCCTGTCTCGATCACCGATCGCGAGGTCCGCGTGCGCGTCGAATACGTCTACCAGGGCCGCAACGAGGCCCAGCAATTTTACCTGGAAAAACTCTCCGGCCTCTGGCGCATCAGCCGCATCGACTCCACCGAGCGCGTCAAGACTTTGGTACCCTACGGCACGCCGGTGTACTAGCAAGCGGCGGCGCCGGCGACTGCATGTTCCACATCCCCTGGACCTTCTCTATCCTGTTCCAGTTGCTGATGCTGCTGCACTTCTTCCGCCGCCGCCCGGAAGGCTACTGGTTTTTCATCATCATCTTTCTGGGACCGCTCGGCGCGCTGGTCTACTTCATCGTCGAAGTGATCCCGGACTTGCGCGTGAAACCCCCCGCCATCGCGCGCTTCGAGCGCGGCCGCCGCCGCCGCTGGCTCGAGCACATGGCCGGCGAGGCGCCCTCCGTCGAAACGCTCCAGGAGCTGGGCGAGATTTACGCCGCCGAAGGCGAGCACGAGCGGGCGGTGGCCTTCTTCACACGCGTGCTCAAGCGCGATGCCGACGCCCGCGAGGCGCTCTACGGCCGCGGCAAGAGCCTCGTCGCGCTGGGCCGCATCGACGAAGCCATCGCCGACCTCGAGCCAGTCGCCCATGCCGAGCCCAATTACCACTTCTACGACGCCTACCTCACCCTGGCGGAGTGCTACGAGCGCGCCCGCCGCGACGAAGCGGCGGAGGCGGCGTACCGCGAAATCCTGGGACGCACCACGGTGTCTCGCGCGTATTACAACTACGGGGCGCTGCTCGCCCGCCGCGGCCAGCGCGATGCGGCGCGCGACATGATGCGCCAGATCCTGGGCAAGAAACCCACGCTCCCGCGCTACCTGCGCCGCCAGGAGCGCCCCTGGTTCCGCAAGGCCGAAGCGTTCCTGAAAGCCAACGCGGAGGGTTGAGCCGCCCCCATGCCGGGCGCCGGCGTCCCCGCGGCCCGCGCTCCCAGTCCCCGCACGCCTCAACAACCTGGTCGTTCGAGCTGGCATCCTGAGTCGACCCAAGCGTCAGATCAGAAGTACCTGGCCCTGAACTGGCGCGAGGTCAGCGCCCCTTTCGAGCCATTGTAGTAATTGCAGGCCGCCCTCAGGTTATTGAGATGGTTCGTGCCGTCCCGCGCCCGAGGAACAGAATGATCGACGCGCAGACAGGCGGTGCGCCCGACAGCACTGCAAAGAGAATGACGAGTTTCTCAAGATTCCTGCTATCATGGAACGTTCCGACTGATGCCAAAACATTCCGGCCGCGGCTTGTTTCACTCTGAGCCGAAGAAAGAGCTTGACATTTCGCTTTTTCTTCGCCTACACTGGTCGACAGGTGAAATGCGTCTGTGGGACTGAATGAGGGCGCCCCATCGCAAGTACGAGATTCGATGCCCGATCTACGGGTTCATCGAAGTCAACGACTGGGAGCGGGCGATCATCGACCAGCCGGCTTTCCAGCGCCTGCGTCGAATCCGTCAGCTGGCCTGGACCGATCACATCTACCCAGGTGCTGTGCACACCCGCTTCGAGCACTCGTTGGGCGTTATGCACACCGCATCCCTGCTGTACGACGCTATCGTGAAGAACTCCCTGGAAGTACTTCGATCCGAGTTGGCGTACAACGATGACGGTTTGAGGCGAGACCGACAATTGGTTCGGCTGGCAGCTTTGCTCCATGATGTTGGGCATGGTCCATTTTCTCACGCGGCCGAAGATCTCTTGCCGAATCGGGATGACAAGGCGGAGAAGTACAAGCACGAGCACTACTCCGCCGCCATTGTCCGGATGAAATTGACCTCGGTGATTGAAGATCACGAACTGAACGCCAACTACGGCTTTCACGCCGAGGATGTCGCCGCCCTGCTGGAAGGTAGCTCGCAGGCGAAGCAGCGGCTTTTCTGGCGAGACTTGATCGATGGCCAAATGGACGCTGACCGTATGGACTATCTTCTTCGGGATGCGTACCACGCTGGCGTTCAGTACGGACGCTTCGATCTTCATCGCTTGGTCAACACGGTGTGCGCAATTCGTGCTGATGGAGAAGAGAACGGCGGCGCACCACGACTTGGCATCTTGGAAGGCGGCGTCCATGGTGCCGAAGGGCTTGTGTTGGCGCGTTACTTCATGTTCACTCAGGTCTACTTTCACAAGACCCGGGTCGCCTTTGACATCCACCTGCGCCACGCGATGAAGGAACTGCTACCGGGCAGTGTTTTCCCCAAGCCAATCCCCGTCGAACTGGACGAGTACCTGGCTTGGGACGATTGGCGGGTGCTAGGTCTGATCGCTGATGGGCAAGGAGGCGATCACGGACGACGGCTTGCGCACCGCGATCACTTCCGGAAGGTCTATCACACTCCCGAAGTTACCAAGAGAGCCGATCTCAAGAAACTGGAAAGAGTCAAGAAAGCAATTGGCCTGTTGTTGGCTGCGGAAGAATCAGCAGCGAAGTCCTGGTACAAGACGGATAAGGCGGACATTCCGGTTGTCGGCCAGGCTGAGAAGCTCGCACCCCTGTCCAACTATTCGTCAGTTCTTGCGAACCTAAGAAAGAACAACCAAATCCTCTTGTATGCGAAGTCTGAGGATGCTGAAGCCGCCCGCCAAAAGGTCGATGAGGTGCTGAGAAAATCATGACTGACCTAGATGCTCGTAGTGCTTTGATCGCGTACCTAGCCGAACAGTCTCCGGCCAAGTGGATCGGCCGTACAGCCTTGATGAAGTATTGCTATTTCCTTCAGGTGCTGAGAGCCGTGCCCCTTGGCTACAACTTTTCCCTCTACTCCTACGGGCCGTTCGATTCTGCGGTCTTGAGCGATCTGGGGGACGCTGAAGCGCTCGGAATCATCGAGGAGACACCGTTGCTGACTGGTTATGGTTATAAGATCAGGAACCTCGTCTCGGAAGACGACCTGCACGAGCTTGCAGGCGGTTTTCTCGAAGAACACAAAGCCGACATTGATTGGGTAGCCCAACAGTTCGGCACGCAATCGGCTTCTGACCTGGAGCTCGACAGCACGATCATTTATATTGATCGCGAGGCTTCGGAAGCCGGCGTGCAGTTGCCCGAAGGCCTCCTTATGCAGCACGTTCGGGACGTGAAGCCGCACTTCGCTGAAAGCGAAATTCGAAGGCACGTGCTGGCTCTGAAGCAAAAACAACTGCTGGTGGCTTTGGGCTCCTAACGTTAATCTAGGAGCTTGGGCTCTTCTCTACGGGGAAGCAATGCGCCTGTCACCATCGGCTCAGTGGCGTACTTCCACCCCGACGGCCGATCTTGGCCGGTGTAATGAGTGGTGAGGAATCGGAAACGACCGTCACGAGCGAAGCTTCGCTAAGGTGCGCCGGTCTTCCTCCAGCTGCTCAGCGCCATAGTTCAGAGGCGGGACGCCGTGAGCCGCGGCAAAGTCCATGAATGCGGCCGCCGCCGGGCGCTGGGTGCGCGACATAAACGTGGATGATTAGGCGGTGCGTGAGCGCGATTCCCAGTAATCCTCCAAGCGGCCGCTGAGACGGCAGCAACGCAACGCGATAATCGCATTGGCGCCGCGGAGGGTCCAGAACATGCCAGAGCG
>DASQHK010000091.1:0-15917 GCA_035632135.1 Bryobacterales bacterium | reverse complement strand
TTTCAGGTCGAAAATCGTGACCTTGTCGGCTCTGCCGTCGCTGATGAAGCCGCGCCCGAACTCCCGGGCGATGGCGATGCCGTGCACACCGGGCGTGTCGGGGATTTTTCCAACGATCGCGCCCGAATCGGCGTCGAGCACTTCCACCTGGGTGCCGTGCGACACATACAGCCGCCGCGCGGCGTTGTCCACGATGAGATAATCCCAGCCGCCGTCGCCGGGCACTGGGATCTTCTTGAGCAGATGGTAGCCGCCGAGCGAAGAAGCTGCGCTCGCGACCGCCACCGCCAAGAGCGTTAGCAAAGCAAATCGAATTCTCATTTATCCTCCGTAATGCGTTTCCCGTCCGGCCGCACCTGGATCTCCGACCTCTTGCCGCCGGTTTGCACCTTCGCTTCGTAGGCAACGATAGTGTTGTTTTTGGTGATGGACTCGACCTTCACGATCGTGCCTTTGCCGGCGGCTTTTTCCAGACCGGTCTTGGCCGCAGCCGGAAGCGAAGCCAGGCCGACTTCGTCCTCGATTTCCACGATGGCCCCGGTGGCGTCCATGAGCACGTCCCGGCCGCGCCCGTTCACCGCCATTTCAGCCTCATAGTACGTCTTGCCATCCTCGACCTCCTTGTGGAGGCCGCGGATGGTGGCGCCTTTGCTCTGCTCTTGGACCGACTTCCGAACGCTTTCCGGAAGATCCCTCATCTGCAAGCGTTTTTCGGCCGCGTGGCATCCACCGGCCGCGAGAACGCCCAGAGCCAGCGTTGCCAAGGTCGCCAAAAACCGACGCGAAAGCGTGTTCAAGTGAACCTCCGCAGGAAAGCCCTGTGCCTCATTATAGGCGCCCAAAGTGAACGGATGATTAACGCGGGACGATCATTTTCTGGACCACGAACCGGTCCAGAGTTCCGCCGTCCTCGGCGACCTGCGTCACAATGAGCTGCTGGTCGCCGGCATCCACTTGGGTGAAAGAGTGCTGATTAGAAAAGAATTGCGTGGTGAACTCCTGCCAGGACAAGCGATTGTCCTGCTGCTCGGGATCGTAGAGCCTGGCACCGCCGGCGCCGGTCACCAGGTAAATCACCCCGTTCGGCTTGGTGCGGGTCTTGCCGTCGTAATGGCGGTCGAGCTGGAACTGGCCGTCGACGCGGCCGTTGCGGGCCACCAACGCGCCGTCTTCGCCGGGTTGCGGCGTGAAGCGCAGCGGCACGGAGCGCTCGTAGTTGTGGACGTGGCCGGCGAAGACCAGATCGACGCCGCCGGCTTCAAAAACATCGGCAAGCACGCGCATCCATTGATCGTTGGCGTGCGCGTGGGACGAGTGGAAGGGCGGATGGTGGAAGGCGACGAAACGCCAGCGGGCGCCTCGCGCGGCGGCAAGATCTTTGGAGAGCCAGGCGCGAAGCTGCAGGCCGGTCCAGTCCACGTAGCGGTTGCTGTCGAGCACCACCCAGTGCGAATTGCCGTAGTCAAACGAAAAATTCGCCATGCGCGGAAAAGTCGACCCCGCAGCCTTCAGAAACGCTTCCTGGTTTTCAGGCGGGCCTTCGAGCGCGGGGGCGTTCGGCTCGCCGGCCTGGTGGAGCGGGCCGTTGAGCGGCTGATCCCAGTAAAAGAAGTAAGCGAGCCCGTCGGAAAACCGGCCGAGGTTCCTGCCGTTGAAATCATGGTTGCCCGGCGCGGCGATGAACAGCGTGGAGCGCATGAGCGGGGCGCCGGTCGAGATCGACGCTTCGCCGGCGTTGTAGACCGGAAAGAATTTCTTGCGGTACTCGGAGATTCGGCCGGAACTGTAAACAATATCACCGACGGTAAGAACGAAGTCGGGCTTGGCCCGGTAAATCTGCAGCGCCACGGCCGACTGGGACAGCGTGCCGGCGCCACTGTCGCCTAGCACGGCGAAGCGATACGGCTGGTCGGCCGGCTTGCGGGCGCGCGCGCGCGCCTGGAATACCTCGCGCCCATCCCGCAGCACCCTGTAGTCAAACTCTTCGCCGGACTTGAGCTTGCTGAGCGAGCACCGGTAAACCCGGTGCGGCTCGACCCCGCCCATCACAATGCGCCGCAGGGTGATGCGTCCGGCATCGGACCATTGCGCCGCTTCCACGGGTTTCAGCTCCACGCGCCAGGCGGCGTCCACATCTTCGGTGTGCCAGAGCAGAGCGAGAGCGCCATTGGAGCCTACCTTAGGCTGCGCGCCAAGCTGCAAGTAGGGCTCGGCTAGAAACACATCGCGCGGCGTCTCGTTGGTTTGAGCAACACCACGCAGCGAGAGCAGGCCGCCAGCGAAGACGAATCCGGCGGCGAGGGCACAGCGGCGAAACAGGGCCATGGCCCGATTGTCGCACTCCACCAGCGGCTTAACACGCTTTTAACAAGGTTGCGCTCGAAGAAGACCCGCCTGGGGTATATACTCAGGGTGATCGGGGCAACTGGAGAATCTTTGAAGGGGGGTTGCTAATGTCTCCACGACTGCAACTTTTCGCAATGCTGCTGCTGGCGGGCCTGTGGGCGTCAGCCGCCCTGGCTCAAGTGGATCGCGCCACACTCAACGGCACGGTCACCGATAGCTCCGGCGCGGTGGTGCCCGGCGCGCGCGTTGAGGCGACTGCGACCGCGACCGGTTTCCGCCGGGAGGTCGTGGCCGGCGGCTCCGGCACATATTCGCTTACTGCATTGCCTATTGGCACTTACACGGTCCGAATCACAGCCCAGGGGATGAGGCCCTTGGAGTTCCAAGAGGTCAAGTTGCAGGTTGGGGAGGTGCGCACGCTGGATGCGCAACTGCAAGTGGGAGAGGTGACCAACCAGGTGAACGTGACAGCGACGGCAGCTCCGATCGAGCGCAGCTCAGTCGAGCTGGGCGGAGTGATCGAGTCGCAGCAGGTCAAGGAGATCCCGCTCGATGGGCGCGAATGGGCCGGGCTGATGGCGCTGGCGCCGGGCGCAGTTGACGTGGGCGGCGGCCACGAGCGCAGCATCCATTTCATCGGGCATTCCCGCGATGATAACAACTTCACCTTGGATGGCATCGATGCCAGCGGCATCCAGGAGCAGCCGCAGAAGGCAAACGTTCGGCTCCAGGTCAACACCGATTCCATCGCCGAATTTCGGGTCAGTGCGGCAGACTATACGGCCGAGTATGGCGACATGGGCGGCGCTCAGGTCAACGTAGTCACCAAATCCGGCACCAACCAGGTTCACGGCGACGCGTTCGAGTTCCTTCGCAACAGCGCTCTCGATACCCGCTCGCCGTTCGATCCGTCGCAGTTGCCGCCGTTCCGGCTCAACCAGTTTGGCGGAAGCATCGGCGGGCCGATCGTGAAGGACAAGAGCTTCTTCTTTGTCAGCTACGAAGGGCTGCGCCAGCGGTTGGGAACCACGGCCATCAGTTTCGTGCCCAGCGCCGCGGTCCGCTCTCAGGTAGTGGCCAGTTCCCCGGCGCTCAAGCCCATCATCGACGCGTACCCGACCGGCAACATCCCGGTCGATTCGCAGACGGATGAGCTGATCCGCACGGATCGCAATCCGGTTCGCGAAGACAGCGCCCTGGTCCGCTTCGATCAGCGCATTAGCGATAAAACCACCTTTTACGCCCGCTACAGTATCGACGATTCGCTCAGCAGCACTTTGAATGGCGCGCTCGGTTCCTTTACCGAAACCGCCATCCGGCCGTCCAACGTGGTTCTGGACGTGACGCACATCTTCTCGCCGCGGACCCTGAACGAGTTCAAATTCGGCATCAACCGCTCGGCCTACCGGGATCCGACTCATGGCATCTTTCCGCTGGACATCAGCGTCGGCGGCTCCTCGTATGATGATCTTCCCAACAGCGCTCTCGATTTGGAAATCGGAACCACTTTTTCCTGGATCGACAGCCTCACGCACACCAGCGGCCGGCACACCTGGAAATTTGGAGGCGAGGTCCGGCGCATTCGACTGAACAATTCCGGCAACGCGATCGACACGACGACCGTTTCCTACGCCAGCATCGACGATTTTGCCCACAATCGGGTCGACTCCATCAGCGACAACATCGCGGAGGGCATCCATGGCGGGCGGCACACCCTCTATGCCTTCTATGGGCAGGATGAGTTTAAGGTGACGCCGAACCTGACGCTGAATCTGGGCCTGCGGTACGAATACTACTCGGTGGTGCACGAGGTGAAAAACCGCGCCGTGGTGTTCGATATCCCGGGCTGCGGCGGGGCGTGCCCGCCCGGCACGCCGTTTTACTTTCCGGACCGCACCAACTTCGCTCCGCGCGTTGGAATCGCCTGGTCGCCGGCGCGCTTCCACGGCAAGACTGTGATCCGCACCGGCTTTGGAATGTACTACACTCCCAACCAGAACGACGACTTCAGCGATCCGATGGAGAGCAGCGTGCCCCGTTACGCACTTTCTTCGGCCGATGTGCCCAACCTCTCTTATCCAATCACGCCGTTTCTGGCCGACCTGCAAAGCCAGGGGCTTAGTCCTAAGGCGATTGATCGCCACCGCCGCGATGGATATTACGAGACCTGGAACCTCACGGTCCAGACTCAGTTGCCGCGTAGCTTTACCGCCCAGATCGGCTACCTCGGCGGGGAGGGGCACCACCTGTTCGACAACGTACCTACGAATCTGGTCGACCCGGTGACGGGGAAGCGCCCGCTGGCGAACTACAGTCAGTTCGGAACCAAAGGCAATAGCGCGAACAACAACCTCCACTCGTTACAGGCACAGTTGAGGCGATCGTTCACCGGCGGCTTTCTGTGGCAGGCGAACTATATGTGGTCGCACGTAATCACCGATGCCTCCTCGGGCTCCGGTGAATCGACGGGGTTCGAAATCCCCAACTGCCGCGCCTGCGACCGTGGCAACGCGGCTTACGACATTCCCCACAACTTCACCACCAGCCTTGTTTACGAGCTTCCATTCGGCCCCGGGAAGGCGTTCCTCAATGGCTCCGGCGCTGCCGGCAAACTGGCCGGCGGCTGGGAGTTGAGCGCCATTGGCACCGCCCGGTCGGGCCTTCCGGTTAACGTGACAGTGACCAGGAAGGCTTCCCTGATGCCTTTTGGCTACGCCTCCAACCAGAGGCCGAACCTGGTCTCCGGCGCCTCGCTGATTCCGCCGGCCGGCCAGAACATCAGCCATTGGCTCAACCGGGCCGCCTTCGTCGTCCCCCCCAACTTCACTTTTGGCAATGTGGGCCGCTTTATCGGGCGAGGGCCCGGAGAGTGGGAAGGCGCGGTGGGCTTGTCGAAACGCACGTCGATCTGGGAGCGGTACACCTTGAACTTCCGCGCCGAAGCATTCAATCTGTTCAATCACCCCAACTTCGCCAACCCGGTTGCCAACATCTCGTCGGGCGCTTTCGGGCGCATCACGTCGATTCTAAACACCGGTCCGACAGGCACCGGCGGTACGCGCAAAATCGAGTTCATGGCGCGGCTGGAGTTTTAGTAAGGCTAAGCGCCCGTTACTGCTGATTGGCGGAAGCGGCCGGGCGGGCCGGCGGATTCTTTGGCGCCCCAGCCACGGTGGTTTGCCTGGGAACGATCTTCAGCACGATCGGCTCGGAGGCGTAACTGGACGGAATCGGCGAGCGCGTCTCGACCGTCCCGGTGAGCGCAATCGGCTGCTCGATCGGCTTGACCCACGATTTTGCTTCGAGCGTGAAGGTGCGCGTGGTCTCGTCCTCATTGACCAGCACGCCGTTCAGGCCCACGTCGAGCACGCGGACGCCCGGCGGCAGGTTGAGCACCGAGATCGGCACGCGGCCTTCGAAGCCCTTGTTGCGCTTGATGGAGAGCGCCACTTCGGCCGTGCCGCCCGCTTCGAGCACCACTTCCTTCTGCCCGGCGGTCACGTTCAGGTCGGGCGGCTCGGTGAGCGCCAGGTAGCGCAGCTTGTCGTCGGCGGAAGCCGTGCGCGCCACTTCGCGGCCGTTCACGCGCGCGCGTCCCACTACATTCAGACGCACGGCCCCGCCGGTCACGCTGGCGTTGCGGTCGGCCTCCAGCACCAGCACGGTCGAGTCCTCGCCGGGGAAGATGGTATTACGAGGGGCATGCAGGCCCGGCGGCAGGTCCTTGACCTCAACTTCGATAGGGCCGTCGAAATCATCGATGCGGGAGGCAGTCACCCGCAGCGCCTGACGGCCGCCGCGCGGCACGTTGGGATTATCCGGCGAAACGGTCAGCGTAAAATCAGGGGCCGGCTCGTGCACGGTGAGCTGATAGGCGTACTCTTCGCCTTGCAGCCCGCGCCGGTCGCGCAGGTGAATCAGGTATTCGCCATCGGCCGGAGCGACGAAGCTCAGGTGCGAATCCTTGCCGTAGAGCGGCCCGCCGTCGTCGTTGCGATAGTAAAGCGTCGTCACCGGCAGGCCGTTCGGCGGGAACGTCTTCCCCGGCGGGTAAACGAGCACCTTGTAAACGGGTGTGTCGATGGCGTGGTCTTCCGGCGTGGTGTCGAAGAAGCCGAGGCGCTGGCCACTGAAGCTCTCGAAGCGGAAGTCGTCGTCTGGCGTGCGCGGCATGGCCTCCACGCGCAAAATCTCATTTCCGACCATCATGTAATCGCCGACAGCAAAGCCATCCGGCGAAAGCAGGCGCAGGCCGGTGGTAACCGAGTCACGGTCGGAGAGCGTAGTCTGCGTGGCCACCACGGCGCGCAGCGTGGCGCGGGGAATCGGGTGGCCCTTGGCGTCGAGCACCTCGATCACCGAATCGAGCGGCGAACCCAGCCGCTGGGCCAGCACGTCGATGATGTAGTGCCGACCCTTCTGCGCGCGGAAGCGGAAGTAGTCCTCATCCGCGTGGCCGTCAAACAAGCCGCTGATGCGTCCGTTCGCCGTGCTCGGCACGGCGAGCACCTGGGCTTTGTCCGGGCTCGCGCCGTTCTCCTGCTCGGCGACCTCAGGATAATCGCCGACCGCGACGCGAATCTTGTTCTGGCTGCGGCCGGCCTTGGCGCGAACGGTCACATCTTCGAGCTTCACCTGCTCGTAGGATGGTTTGCCTTCGACGGTCAGCTTGCGCTGGTCGCCCAGGTTGAAGCCCCGCACGGCGATCTGTGAGCGTACGCCCTTCTGCACTCCTAGTGGGTAGGCGCCGGTCAGGTACGGGTACTCGCCGATCTTGAGCCGGTACACGTGCCGCCGGCTGCCGCCGCGCTCGATGTCGCAGACCTTGATGGTGTAGCGCCCATCGGCGGAAAAGTGATAGGCGAGCGCCGTGCCGGGCTGGAAATCATCGATGCGGCGCTTGGTGAGCAGCGTGCCCTTGGAGTCGTAAAGCTCCATGCCCCATTGCAGGGCCGAGCCGATATTTTGCGCGGAAATGTCGAACACCAGCTCCTGGCCGGCGCGCGCGCGGAAGGTGAAGTAGTCTTCGTCGCCGGGCGCGCTGATGCGGCCCGCAATGACGGTGGGCAGGAACACGTACTCGTCCTGGAGCATGGCCTGCTCGATCGAATCATTGGGCTCGTTCTCGGGCACCTCGCCGTAATACGGCTCGATGCTCAGCGTACTGGTATTGCTCGTGCCTTCTTTGGTCACGAGGCGATAGCGGTAGAGGCCGATCTCGGCGTCCGGAGCGACGGTGATTTCCATGGTCACCTGGTTCAGCGGCGGGTAGGCGCCAAGCTGGATGGACGAGCCGATGCCTGCCTTGTCTACCTGATACTCGCCCAGCTCGTTGACGTGTAGCACCTTGCCGGTGACGCCTTGCTGATCGAACAGCACCGCCGAGGCCCCGCGCAGGTTGATGCCCTGGACGCGCACCTCAGTGGTCAGGCCGCGGGAGATGGCCACCGGCGTGGTCTCGAGCAGCGTCGGCGGATTGGTGCGCGCGTCGGCGAGCATCGCCGCCGGCAACAGCACGGTGAGCAACCAGCATTTCGACATAACGGCCTCGCTACTTCTTCGCCAGAATGGGCGTCTTCGCCTGTAAGGGCGTCATCACTTCCTGATAATTTCCGGTGTCGTAAATGGAAACCGAACCGTCGTAGCGGCCTGCGGCCAGATGCTTGCCATCGGGGCTGAAGGCGACGGCCAGCACCCAGTCGGGCTGATGAGCCAGCACCTTTCGCTCATCGAGCGTCGCCGCGTTCCACACCTTGATCGAGCGGTCGGCGGACGTGGAGACCAGCGTCTTGCCGTCAGGCGACCAGGCGAGCTTCAGAATCGGCTCCTCGTGGCCCGCCATCGACTGCGCCATTGTGCCGCCCTTGTCGGTGAGGTTCCAGATGCGGATGAACTTGTCGTTGCCCGCCGCGGCGATCTGCTTGCCATCGGGGCTGAAGGCGACGGTCAGCACGGCGTCCTGCGGCTCGCTCAGCGTGAAGAGGCGCTGGCCGGTCGCGGCATCCCAAATCTTCACGGTGCGGTCGGCGGCGCCCGAGGCGATGCGCTTGCCGTCGGGGCTGAACTCGAGAGCAAACACCGAATCGATGTGATCCTTGAGTGTGGCGACTTCTTTGCCGGTCGTGCTGTCCCACAGCTTGATGAGCTTGTCGTAACTGGCGGTGGCGACGCGCTTGCCGTCAGCCGAGAACGACACGCCATAAATGCAATCGTCGTGGCCGTGAATGGTCACTGTCGGCTTCCGTGTCTCGACGTTCCACAGGATCACTTCGCCCGAGCGCGCCGGCAACCCGCCCGCCGCGGCCAGCAGCTTTCCATCGCGGCTGAAATCAAGCGCGCGGACTTCATCGGCTTCCCCGGGGAGCGTGGCAACCACCTTGCCCGTTGCCGTGTCGATCAGGTCCACCTGCTTGTAACTGCCCGCCGCGAGCAGCTTGCCGTCCGGCGAGTAGGCGATCGAGCCGACCTCCGGCGCCACCGGCACGCGCGGCTTGATATCGGGAATCACCGGCCCCGCCGCCGGAACAGCTTCGCCTGGCGCCGGTCCCGGCGCGCCTGCGTCGATCCATTTGACAATCGTGGCCAGGTCCTCGGGCTTGATCTTGCCGCCCATCGGCATTTGCGGCTTCACCTTGCCTTCGAGCATCAAAACCATGCGGCTGTCCGCGCTCTTGCCCGGCAGAATCACCGCCCCATCCTGCCCGCCCTTCATCAGTAATTCATACGAGTCCATCACCAGGCCGCCCATCTTGGGCTTGGCGGAATGGCAGGCGAGGCAGTTGTCGCGGAGGATCGGGAGAACTTCCTTCGTATAAGAAACGTCGGCGGCCGAGGCCGGCAAGGCCAGCAAGCACGCGCCGCCAAGAAACAAGAAGAATGAAGATCGCATCAGTGGTTAAACAAGAACTCCTTCCCGGTTAGCATCGCCCACATCAAGTCTTCCATGGGCTTGCGGCGCGGTTCTTTCTCCAGCGGATTCGCCGCCGAAACCTTCTCGGCCTTGGCCAGCGCCGCCAGAATCTCGCTGCGCTCCTGCGCGGCCGGCGTTCGGCTGAAGGCGGACATATAAAGATAGTCGAGCGCTTTCGAATCGGAGAGGCCGAGCTTCAGGAACATGTCGATGGCACCATCTTTGGCCTCCAGCATGCGGTTGAGCGTCTCGCCGTTGATCACGTGCAGGGCCTGCGTGATGGTGGGCTCGTGCATGCGCTCGGAAGCGTCGGTATTCACCCGCGGCGGGCGGCCGAACACGGTGAGGAAGTACGAATTCACCTGGGAGTCGGGCAGTTGCAGCGCCCGCGTTCCGACCGGATACCCCTGGAACTGCGTCGGCACCCGCGTCACGCCGGAGATGGCGTCCAGAATGACCTCGGCTGGCAGCCGCTTGATGATGTAGTGCGAGTAATACTTCTCATCCTGCCCGTTGCTCTTATTCACCATGGAAGCGCGCTGGTAGGCGGCCGAGTTCATAACGGTGCGGATCACGTGCTTCACGTCGAAGCCGTGCGAGATGAAATCCTTGGTCAGCGCGGCGAACAGCTCGTCGTTGCTGGCGGGATTGGTGGAGCGCAGATCGTCCACCGGCTCGACCAGCCCGCGGCCCATGAAATTCTTCCACACGCGATTGACCAGCGCCCGCGCGAAGTAGGAATTGTCGGGCGAGGTGAGCCATTTCGCGAGCACCTGCCGGCGGTCTTGCGGGGAATTGAGCGGCAGCGCCTGGCCATCGAGCGGGCGCGGCTCGAGCGGCCGGCCGAGCTTGGGATAATTCACGTCGCCGGTGGGACTCGTGTAAACCACTACGTCACCCGCCTCCGTACCGTTCTTCTCGCCGATCCGCGCCACCAGGTTCACCATCTGGTAGTAGTCTTTCTGCGTCCACTTCTCGAGCGGGTGATTGTGGCACCGGGCGCAGGTAATCGCCAGGCCCATGAAGGCCTTGGTGAGGTTCTCGGTCAGGTCGATGGGGTTTTTGTGCAGGACGTAGTAGTTGAGCGCGCCGTTCTGAAGCGTGTCGCCGGAGGAAGTGACCAGTTCTCGCGCGAACTGGTCCCAGGGCTTGTTGGTTTCCACACTAGCGCGGACCCAGTTGTAGAACGACCACATCGCGTTCGGCCGCAAGCGCTTGCTCGAGACCAACAACAGGTCCGACCACTTGTAGGCCCAGTAATCAACAAACTCGTCACGCCCGAGAATTTCGTCGATCAGCTTGGCGCGCTTGTTGGGATCCTTGTCCTGGACGAAGCGCTCCACGTCATCCGGCGCGGGCAGAATGCCCATGGCGTCGAGAAACGCGCGGCGGATGAACGTGTTGTCGTCGGCCTGGCCGGAAGGCTCGATGTGCAGCTTTTCGAGCTTGTCGAGCACCAGGTTGTCGATGTAGTTGTGGCGCGGCGAATTCTTGAAAACGTCGGCTGAAATCGTGGCCGGGTAAGGCACGCCCACACGGGCAAAGCCGACCAGGCTTTGATACCACACAGTGATCGCCGCCTCGCCCGAGCCGATCATTTTCACCTTGCCGAAATCATCCACCGTGGCGACGCCGGTGTCGGTGGAGGAGAACTTCACCCAGCGAGTCACATCCTTGCGCTGCCCGTCGGAGTAGCGCGCGCGAACCAGGATCTGCTGCTGCGCGCCGGGCTCCAGAAACACCGACGTGGGATAGATTTCCAGGCCTTGAATGCGCGGATCGCGGTCGGTGGGCGCCGGGGCGCCGGCGGCGATCCAATTGACGATGATGTTGTATTCCTCCGAGCCGACCGGGAACCGCCGGCCGCCGCCGTGCGGGATGGTGAGCGTCGGCTTCAGCAGCATCAGGCTGTGTGCCGGGTCGGCGGGCGACACGCGCCGGCCGATCGACTCGCGCGTCAGGACGAGATAGTCGGTATCCGGATCATAGCCGCGCAGCGTCAGCTTGAAGCCGTTTTTGCCGGCCAGCGCGCCGTGGCAGGCGCCGGCGTTGCAGCCGATCTTGCTCATCACCGGCAGCACATCATTGCGGAAGCCCGGCACCCAGGTGGTTTTCGCCTCGCGCACTTGTACGTGGATGGTGGCGGTGCGCGAACCGAGCGTGGCCGTCACGGTCGTTGCGCCGTCAGCCACCGGACGCAGCGTGTCGCCCTCCAGCTTGACGACGCGCGGGTCGGCCGTCGCCAGCTTCGCCTCGCTTGTTACATCCTTCTGATAGGCAGCAGAAAAAGCGGCCTCCACAACCAGTTTCTGAGATCCGTGCGGTCCGCGCAGCTCGACGTCTCCGGGAAAAATGGACAGGCTCGTGGGAACGGCAGCGGGGCCCTCCGCCCCAAAGGCCGCCGCGACGAGCAGAATCGCACAGACAGACCCTCGATAAAGAGTACGCATGATAATTCTCAGACAAACAGCTCGTGAATCGGCTCCACGCCGTTATCGACGACCCGAATGGGCCGGCTCTGGGGACCGGGGAGCATGGTGTCGAGCGGAATCCCCAAGGAATGGAAGATCGTTGCAGCCACTTCGGCCGGGGTGACGGGCCGCGACTTCGGCGCTGCGCCGATCTCATCGGACTCGCCCACCACCTGGCCGCCCTTTACGCCGCCGCCGGCAAACATGATGGTCCAGCAGGCGGGCCAGTGGTCGCGGCCGCCGGCCGGGTTGACCTTGGGCGTGCGGCCAAACTCGCCCATGGCCACCACCAGCGTCTCTTGCAGCATGCCGCGCTGGTCGAGATCCTCGACGAGCGAAGAGAAGGCGGCGTCGAACATCGGGCCCACCAGATCGCGATAGCAACTGATGGGCGAGAACGGGCTCGAGCCGTGGATGTCCCAGGTGATCTCATCGAAGACGGTCTCGAACATGTTCACCGTTACGAAGCGGACGCCGGCTTCAATCAGGCGCCGCGCGAGCAGGCAGCTCTGGCCGAAGCGGTTCAGGCCGTAGCGCGAGCGCGAGTCGTCCGGCTCTTTGTGCAGGTCAAACGCTGCGCGCGCCTTGGCTGACGACATGAGCGTGTAGGCCTGGTTGAATGTGGAGTCGAGCAGCTTCGCGTCGGGCGCATCCTCGAACTGCTTGACGGAGTGGTCAATCATCTCCCGCCAGTTCTTGCGGCGCTCCACGCGGATGGCCGGCATGTAGTCGGGCGGCAGCATGTCGGGCACCTTGAAGTTGGGCTCCGCAGGATCGGCGTTGAGCACGAACGGATCGTAGATCTTGCCCAGGAAGCCGGCCGTCTGGCCGTGCGGCATGTTGCCACCGGTATTGCCAATAGGCTTGGGGGCCAGCACGTGCGGCGGGGTGTCGCCCTTGGGCCCCCGCATTTTGGTGAGCACGCAGCCCACATGCGGGTACTCGATGCCGCCCTGGAACAGGCGGCCGGTCTGCATCATCTGGTGGCCGGTGTCGTGCACGGCCGCCGCGGTGTGATAGAGGGTTCGCACCAGCGCATACTTGTCGGCGTGCTTGGCCATGCGCGGGAACACTTCGCAAATCTCGATGCCCGGCACGTTGGTTTTGATGGGCTTGTAAGGGCCGCGAATCTCGATCGGCGCCTTGGGCTTCATGTCCCAGGTATCCAGGTGGCTTGGCCCGCCCACCAGGAACAGCATGATGCAATTGACGTCTTTCTGATTGGTAACGGCGGCGCGGGCTTTCAGACCCAGCAGGTCGGTAAGTCCCAGGCCGAGGTAGGCGAGCGAGCCGGCGTGCAGAAAATCGCGCCGGGTCAGCCCGTCACAAAAGTGAACTGCTTTTTCGGCATCTAAACGAATCATGGCTCATAACTCCTGCGGGCGGGTGTTGCCAAGCCTTTGATAATGAAGGGCGTGGGCGCCACGGTCCCCGCACGTATGGGCCCTATTGTATGCCAGCGGCGCCGCGCAAGCAAGGCAAAGTCCCAGGGGGACCTGGGGGCGATCCAAGCCGGCCCAGCCGCGCCCACCTGCCCAGCCAGAACGTCGTTGACACCCGGCTCTTCGCGCATCTATAGTAATCAGAGAGATTTAGATCGTTCCGGCGGAGGATGCTTGGCTAGGGTGAAAGGGAAAGTAAAGTGGTTCAATAACGCCAAGGGCTACGGCTTCATTGGTCAGGATGACGGCCCCGACGTTTTTGTCCACTTTTCAGCGATTCAGTCAGAAGGCTACAAGACGCTGCAAGAGGGTGACTCAGTCGAGTTTGACATCGTCCAGGGGCAGAAAGGGGCCCAGGCCGAAAACGTTGTCAAGGCCGAGTAGCGGGCCTCCCGCGGCGGGGCGCTGCTACCACTGCTCCGAGCTGTTTTCCAACTGCAAGCGTACCCATTTGGCAGAGGCGCCTCTGCGCGCCGCTTAGTGTCTGCTGTGCGCGGCACAGCCCGTGCCAGTCCAATCCTCGCGCTCTCATACAACCTGTATACTGTTTGGCGCCAAGCGTGATGAGACGACGGACGTTTTTGCTCGCCGGCGGGAGCCTTGCCGGCTGCCTGCGGTCATCGCAGGCTGCGGCGCCTCCAGAGAGCGCCCCGGAGCCGCACTTCCCCGATCGGCTGCACCAGTTCGTGTGGCGCAACTGGGAACTGGCCAACACCGGCCGCCTGGCGCAGGTGGCCCACTGCCGGCCCGAGGCGATTCTCGAGATCGGCCGTTCCCTGGGCCTGCCGCGCAAGCCGCAGCTCTCGGCCGATCAGTTGCGCCGCATCTACATCACCGTCATCCGGCAGAACTGGCGACTGCTGCCCAACGATCAGCTCATCGAGCTGCTCGGCTGGACGCGCGAGAAATTCGAGTTCACGCTGAAGGAAGACGACTTCCTGAGCGAAAAGCTGGGCGCCAAACCCGCGTGCCCGCCGGTGATCTACGCGCCGCCGGACGCCAAGGCGCGCCAGCGCGCCGCCGAGATTCGCCGCACGCTTCAGACTCATCTGGGACGTGAGCTCGAGCGCGAGGGCGAGCCGCCGTTCCAATTCGTCCAGCGCTTAAGCGATCTGCATTTCCGGCTCGCGCGCGACCGCGCCGCGCACGCCTCGCCGGACCAGGTGGATCTGACCGGCTGGTCCGTCCGCGCCGAGAATTCTGTCCGCCGTTTGGCGGATCGCTTCGCTGCGTATTTGCAAGAGGCCATGGGCGCCGTGCCCAACGGCGCCGCTCGAAAGACCATCCTCTTTCGTATGGAGCCGGCGCTTGGCGTGGCGGCCGAAGCGTTCAGGCTCAGCGTGGAGGATTCCCACGTCGAGGTCGCCGGCAACAGCCACAATGGCCTGCTCCAGGCCATCTACTGGATGCAACACGAGATGGAGGAATCGGGCGGCCCGTTCCTGAAACGCGGGCGCGTCGAGCGGCGCTCCGTGTTCCATCCGCGCTATCTCTACTCCTACTTCGCGCTCTACGGCGACCCGCTGCTCGAGCCGGAGATCGACCCGTTCCCCGACGGCTACCTGGAGAAGCTGGGCAAGGCTGGCATCAGCGGCGTGTGGATGCAGTGCGTGTTGAACACCATGGCGCCTTCCCGAATGTTTCCGGAGTTCGGCAAGGGCGCGGACGAGCGGCTGGCGAACCTGAGCCGCTTGGTCGAGCGGGTGAAGCGCACCGGCTTGAAGGTCTATCTCTACCTCAACGAGCCGCGCGCCATGCCGGCGCGATTTTTCCAGAGTCGGCCGGAGATGAAAGGCGCCGAATCGCGCGGCCTCTACTCGATCTGCACCAGCGTGCCCGCGGTGCGCGAGTGGATTTCCGACGGCCTGGCGCACATTTTCGAGCGCGTGCCGGAGCTGGGTGGCGTGTTTTCCATTACTATGTCGGAGAACCTGACCAACTGCTTCTCGCACTTCCACCCGGAGTCGTGCCCGCGTTGCTCGCGAAGGAAAAGCTGGGAAGTCGTGGGCGAGGTGCTCGATGCCATTCACAGCGGCGTGCGGCGCTCGAGCCCTACGGCCGAGGTGATCGCCTGGGATTGGGGCTGGCCGGAGGAGATGTGCCGCAACCTGATCCCCAAGCTGCCCCACGACTCGCGCTCGCTTAGCGTGAGTGAGTGGAGCATCCCCATCGAGCGCGGCGGCGTCAAGGCAGAGGTGGGCGAGTACTCAATTTCGGTGGTGGGTCCCGGGCCGCGCGCCACGGCCAACTGGGCGCTGGCGAAATCCGCCGGCGTCCGGCCCATGGCCAAGACGCAGTTCAACAACACGTGGGAAATCTCGGCGGTGCCCTACATCCCGGTGGGCCATCTCATCGCGCGGCACTGCGCCGGCCTCGTCCGCGCCGGGGTGAGCGGCGTGATGGCCTCCTGGACGCTGGGCGGCTATCCCTCGCCCAATCTCGAGATCGCCCGCGAATTCTATTTTTCGCCGGCCGACAGCCCGGAACGGATCCTGGAGCGCGTCGCAGCGCGGCGCTACGGCCGGAAGGCAGCGCCGCTGGTACTCGAAGCGTGGAAAGGCTTCAGCGAGGCCTTCGAAGAGTTTCCTTACGGTGTGAGCATATACATATTGCCAATGCAGCACGGGCCGGCCAACCTGCTGCGCGCGAGACCCACGGGCATCCACAGCTCGATGATTCTTTTTCCGCAGGACGATTACAAGTCCTGGTGCGGGCGCTATCCGCCGGAAGCGGTCCAGAGCCAGTGCG
>DASQHK010000090.1:0-8592 GCA_035632135.1 Bryobacterales bacterium | reverse complement strand
TGAAAAGGAGCTGTGGATCAGCGATCAGGTCGGCCAGAAGTTGTTCATTTTCGACGCCACCAAAATGCCGCCGGTGCTAAAAGGCCATGTCGAATTGTCGCAAGGCGGCCACGGGTGGGTGGCTTTCAGCCTCGATGGCCGGTACGCCTGGACCCATACGCCCGACGTCTTCGACGTCAAGACCAAGAAGCTGGTGGCCACATTGCGCGACGAAACCGGCACGCCGGTCAGCAGCTCAAAGTACATCGAAATTCATTTCCGCGACGGCAAAGTTGTGGATATGGGAAACGAGTTTGGGCTGGGACGCAAGAACCTGGCTCACGGCGCCGCAGCGGTCGCCGCGGTTCACGGGCCTTTCAGGAGTTCGTCCACCGTCCAATAGCCGGTCCGATCTCGCGTCGCGTCGCGGACCCGGCTGACGGCCTCCGGCGAAACCGGCGCCGTCACCCCGCCAAAGCGCTGGCGAACAAACGACAGCAGGGAAGCAATCTCGGCGTCTGTCAGAGTCTGCCCGAATGCCGGCATCTCTTGATTGTAGGTCTTGCTGCGCACCTCGATGGCTCCGTGGAGACCGTGCAACACGATTTTGATCAGCCGGTTTTCAGGCCCCGCCACCCAGGAAGAGCCTTCGAGAGGCGGAGCTTCGCCGATCATCCCCGCGCCGCCGCTCAGGTGGCAGGCCGCACAGTAGGATTCGAACTGGGTTCTGCCCGGCCCCGCATCCGGCAGGCGAGCGTGAATCGGGTGCTTGCCGCATCCCGCCAATAGCGAAACAAACCAAAAACCAGCTATGGGAAGGACGGCCCGCAGGTCTGTTCTCAGACGGGGCGGCAGAGGTCCACGGCGTCTCGTTCCTTGCATCATGGGGGCGCAAACGGGCGGTCGTCATCCCACGGCGAGCAAGCTCATTAGCATAGCAATGTCTGGAT
This sequence comes from Bryobacterales bacterium, assembly GCA_035632135.1. GTDB lineage: Bacteria > Acidobacteriota > Terriglobia > Bryobacterales > JACQDG01 > DASQHK01. The sequence goes on along the minus strand of DASQHK010000090.1, from coordinate 7,663 downwards.
TTCTGAAACTGGACGCTTAGCTAACGCGGCTTCATCGCCGGACCAGCGACGGCGCGGGGCCACGGGAGCCGCCGGGGAGAACGGTGTCCTCGTTGGTGATGGCTGCGGCGAGCTGGGAAGGGGTGAGCATACGGGCGCCCACGAGGTTGGCGCCGGACAGGTTGGCGTGGACCAGATCGGCCTTGTCCAAGCGGCAGCCGCCGAGCGTCGCTCCGCTCAGGTTGGCCAGGGCCAAGACCGCCGAGCTGAGCTGCGCCGCGCTGAGGTCGGCCATGCCGAGGTTCGCCGTGCGCAGATTGGCGTAGCTCATATGCGCCTCGCGCAGCTTGGTTTTGAACAAGTCGGCGTGGTGCAGATCGGCGTGATCCAGGTGGGCTTCGGAGAGGTCGGCGGCCGCCAGGCTCGCCCCGCGCAGGCGGGCGTAGCGCAGCCAGGCGCCGTGCAGGTTCGCTTCCTTGAGGACCGCATCGTTCAGATTGGCCCGCATCAGGTTGGCCGCAGTCAGCGTCGCCTTCGTCAGGTCCGCGGCCGTCAGCTTGGCCTCCGCCAGGTTGGCATGGTCCATGGACGCGCCGGCGAGATTGGCTTCGCGCAAATCGGCCTCCTCCAGCGAGGCATCCTCCAGTTGAGCGCGGAAGAGGTTGACCCCGTGCAGGTCCGCGCCCGACAAATCGGCGCCACGCAGATCGGCGCGCTTGCCGAGCTGGCGCCCCGTGTCGAGCCATTGCTGGTGCTTTGCCAGGATCTCTCGCAACGGCAGACCGTCGTGCACCAGCTCGTCTGTCGTGCGGTAATTCGTCTGCGCCATGGTCCGTATAATTCTATCGGTGGGATGATCGAATTCGGTTATCCGGGCCGTTAACGATTGAGAACTTCTGCGAGGCCACCCCTAATTCGAGCGGCAGGCGCGTCTATGGAAAAGGCCCTTCCGGGCCGCGACCTGCGACGGGCCGGAACAACGCCGGGTGTGCGAGGGTTTCCGCCCAACGCCCCCCTTCGTTACGTGCTTGCAGGGATTCGAGATCCGGAAGGATCTCCTTCCGAGCACTCGCGGCCGGGCCGCATTCGTAAAGCAAATGCGGCAGCAAGTCGATGAAATCTGGCGACGGGTCGCGCTACATCCGGGCCTTTTCGCTGACCACCTGGAGCTGCGGCGTGACCTCGATTTCGATGGAGTATTCCTTGCCCTCGCCGGCGGGCGTGTAAAAACGCAGATCGCGGAGGCGCACCAGCATGCCCTTCTCGCCGCGCTCCAGCGAATACTGCGGGAAGCGGGCCATCTCCAGAAAGGCTTCGGCCAGCGGCGTATCGGCGGCGGTTTCGAAGGCGCGGTTGGGGCCGGCCTTGCGGAATCGCAGCGAAGGCCCGTTGCCCCATGGCGTGATCTCATCCACCGTGTAGGCTGTGCCGGCGTCGGTGATGACGTACCAGGTGAGCGGGTTGAGCTGCGAGGGCGAGAGCACGCTCGCCGCCGGGCTTTCCGCGCGGTCTTCGAGCAGGAGCATGGTCCCCGCTCGCAGCGCAATCAGTAACGCCACCACCAGCAGCCCGGCGCGGGCCGGCTTCTGGGGAGAGTAGGCCTTCGCTCCGATGTCCTGGTTCACCAGGTTCAGCATCTGCGGGCCGATCAGCGCAAAGGCCAGCACCGCCAGCGTTAGCAGATCGTAATCGGCCAGCAGGTCGAAGCCGTAGAGAGAGGACGATAGCGGCCAGAACAGGCGCACCCCAGGACCACTCAGCAGGTCCAGCGCGAGGTGCGAGCCCAGACCCAGACCCACGATGGTCGCAGCCGCTTTCCAGTTGTGCAGGCGGCGGGCGAGCGGCGCCGCCAAGGCCAGTCCGAGCAGGGGGGTGGTGAACAGCGAGTGGCCTGCCCCAAAGACCACTCTCATCCACGCCGCCAGGCTCCCGGCCGCCACTACCCGCTCGAGCTGCGGCAGGTTCGCGGCAGCGATCAGCCACAGCGTCCCGGTGCGGCCCCAGCGCCGGTGGCCTGCCATGCCGATCGCGATGGCAACCGCCGTATCGGTTAACGCGTCCATGGATGATAGGCCGGGGCGGTTGCTGCACGGCGAAGGTTACCCGCGCCGAATTTGCGCCGCTTTCTCCGCACCGGCTATACTATAAGAGATGGCGGTAGAGCGGGACGGGAATTCCTGGCCGCCCGGGAGAGATTCGAGTCCATGAGCTTTCGAAATATGGGCAGGAATGTCTTGGCGTTACTGCTCCTGCCGGCCGGCTTGGTTTTTGCCCAGGCGCCTGCGGGGGCGCCTTCCGCGTCCGCCGCGAAAGCGCCGGACCGCGCCGCCGCCTATTACCACTTCTCGATGGCCCACCTGTATGAGCAGCTCGCCCGCGAGTACCGCAGCACGGACTACGTCAACAAGGCCATCGAGGAATACAAGCTCGCCATCCAGGCCGACCCCGGCTCGGACTACCTGAGCTCGGAGCTGGTCGATCTTTACGCGCAGGCCGGACGGCTCAACGACGCGGTGGCCGAGGCCGACGCCGTGCTCCAGCGCGATCCGAAGAACGTCCAAATGCGCCGCGTGCTCGGCCGCATTTACCGGGGCTACCTGGCGGACCCGGGACAGGGCAAGCTGAACGAGGACCTCCTGAAGCGCGCCATCGAGCAGTACGAGAAGATCGTCGAGATCGACCCGAAGGACACCGAGAGCTACCTGCACCTTTCCAACCTGTATCGCGTGGGGCACGATTCGGTGAAGGCCGAGGCGGCGCTGAAGAAGGTGCTGGAGATCGATCCCCACAACGAAGAGGCCCTGACCGACCTGGCGGCTGTTTACTCCGAGATCGGCGACACCAACGGGGCGATCGACATGCTGTCGCGTGTGTCGCAGAAGCGCCCCAACTCGAGGCTCCTGGCCGCGCTGGGCGCCGCCTACGAGCAGGCCAACCAGAACGACAAGGCGATTGAGGCGCTCGAGAAAGCCGTTCAGCTCGACCACAGCAACATGGACGCGCGCCGCGCCCTCGGCCGCAACCTGCTGCTGGCCGAGCAGTGGGACAAGGCGCTCGCGCAATACGAGACGCTGGCCAAGGCCGATCCGCAAGACCCGCAGAATTATCTGCGCCTGTCGCAGATCTATCGCCAGAAGCGGCAGTTCGACAAGGCCCGCGCCGCTCTCGAGAAGGCTGCGGCGCTGTCGCCCTCCGAGATGATCGAGGTGCCTTACAACGAGGTGCTGCTGCTCGAAAGCGAAGGGAAGCTCGACCAGGCCATTGCGGCGATGCAGAAGCTGATCGACTCGACGGCCAAGCCGGCCGGGACCGATTACACGCCCCGCGAGCGCAGCAACCGCGCGTTTTTCTACGAGAAGCTGGGGCTGCTGGAGCGGTCGCGCGAAAACTACCCCGCCGCGGAGAAAGCCTTTCACGCCATGGCCGAGGCCGACCCGGAGAGCGCGTCGCGCGCCAGCATCCAGCTCATCGAAAGCTACCGCGGCGATCGCGACTTCAAGCGCGCCCTGAGCGAATCGGAAGCGGCGTTCAAGAAATTTCCGAAGGACCGTTCGGTGGCCCTGGTGCGGGCCTCCGTGCTGGCGGATGCAGGCGACGCCAAGCAGGGCGCGCAGATTCTGCGCGGGCTGATGAAAAATACGCCCGACGACCGCGACCTGCTGCTGGCCCTGTCGCAGGTGCTCGAAAAGGGAAAGATGTTCACCGAAGCCGAGCAGGCGGTGGAGAAGGCCAGGAGCTACGCCACCACGCCCGAGCAGAAGCGCGGCGTCTACTTCACCATGGGCTCGCTGCTCGAGCGGCAGAAGAAATATGACGAGGCCGAGAAACAGTTCCGGCAGGTGCTGGTGATCGACCCCAACGACGCTTCCACGCTGAACTACCTCGGCTACATGCTCGCCGATCAGAACGTGCGGCTCGATGAAGCGTACAACATGATCAAGAAGGCGGTGGAGATCGAGCCCGACAACGGCGCCTACCTGGACAGCCTGGGATGGGTCTACTACCGGCAGAACAAGCTGGATCTGGCCGAAGAGCTGCTGCTGCGCGCCGTGCAGAAGACCGAGCGCGACCCCACCGTCCACGAGCATCTGGGCGATGTGTATTTCGCAGCGGGCAAGCTGCGGCTCGCCCACGACCAATGGCAGCGCTCGCTCAAGGAGTGGGACACCAGCGCCAAGGCCGACTTCGACCCCGACGACGTCGCCAAGCTGCAGAAAAAGCTCGAAAACGTGAAGTTCCGCCTCGCCCAGGAGCAGAACGGGGCAAAGCCGCGGCGGTAGCCTAAGGGATCAGCGGTATTCTACCTTCAAGTGTCGCGCCGCATCGTGTAAGCGCTGATCGAGTGTCCATAGAAGGCAGTCCGTGATCAGCGCGGAGGCGAGAAGGTGGGCGTCGATCCAGCCGACGCCCCGGCCCCAGAGGTGATGCTCCTCCACCAGACGCCGCACCTCGCTGTGGGCAGCGACCGCAGCGGACGGGAGTTCCTGAAGCCCGTACAGAACCCGTCCTCGGTTCGGCAGGTTTCCGCAGGAGATCTCTCCCACGACGAATGGGTGTATCAGCACCTGGCCATCCAGCAGTAGATCCAGAAGTCCAAGGTTGGCGCGTCGGAAGTGGTCAATCCAGAGGGAGGTATCCGCCAGAATCACCGGAGCGGCCTCGGGCGCCTCCTCGGAATCGGCCGGAGATGCGGCATGGTGCCTCCGAGCGCCGCCAGCCGCCGTGCGGCCTCGCGGGCCACGAGCGCTTTCAGGCCTTCATGGACCAGCGCAGTCTTCTCCCGGATTCCGGTAAACTCCCGGGCTTTTTCGACGAGCTCGTCGTTGAGGTTTAGCGTAGTCCTCATATGCATGAGTATGCACGATTCGTGCATATAAGTCAAAAGGCCGGGCGGACGCTCGGTGTCGGGCGCGGTTACTCTTTCCGCTTCCTCCGGTTGGCGGGCAGAATCTTCTTCCGCAGCCGGATCGACTGCGGAGTGACCTCGACCAGCTCGTCTTCGTTGACGAACTCGATGGCCTGCTCGAGGTTGAGCGTCCGAAACGGGATGAGGCGGATGGCTTCGTCGGCCACCGAGGCGCGCATATTGGTCAGCTTCTTTTCCTTCACCACGTTCACGTCAAGGTCGGCGGGACGGGAGTTTTCGCCGATGATCATGCCTTCGTAGACCTCCACGCCCGGGCCGACGAACAGCTCGCCGCGCTCCTGCAAATTGTAAAGCGCGTAGCCGGTGGTGCGGCCGGCGCGGTCGGCCACCAGCGCCCCGGTGGGGCGCATCGGAATGTCGCCCTGCCAGGGGATGTAGCCCTCGAACAGCGAATTCATGACGGCCGTGCCGCGCGTGTCGGTCATCAACTGGCTGCGCAGGCCGATCAGGCCGCGTGAGGGCACGGTGAACTCCAGGCGCACGCGCCCGCTGTTGTTGTTGACCATGCGCGTCATCTGGCCCTTGCGCAGCCCGAGCATCTCGATCACCAGGCCGGCGAAGCTCTCGGCGCAATCGACGATGAGGGTCTCGACCGGCTCGCTCAGCACGCCATCGATGGAGCGCGTCAGGATTTCCGGTTTGCCTACTGCCAGTTCATAGCCCTCGCGGCGCATGGTCTCGATCAGGATGGCCAGTTGCAGCTCGCCGCGGCCCATCACCTGGAAGCAGTCGGTCGAGCCCTGGTCTTCCACGCGGATCGACACGTTGGTGAGCAGCTCCTTCTCCAGGCGCTCGCGCAGGTGGCGCGAAGTGACAAAACGGCCCTCGCGGCCGGCGAAGGGCGACGTGTTGATGGTGAACTCCATGCCGATGGTCGGCTCGTCGATGTGCAGCGGCTCGAGCGGCGCGGGCGTCTCGGCCGAGGTGATCGTCTCGCCGATGGTGATGCCCTCCACGCCGGCGATGGCTACGATGTCGCCGGTGCGGGCAACCTCGATGTCGATTTTCTTCAACCCCTCAAAGCTGTAGAGCTTGGTGATGCGCGTCTTTTGCAGGCTGCCGTCGCGCTTGACGATGCCGGCTTCTTCGCCGTTATGGAGCTCGCCTGAGAACACGCGGCCGATGGCGATGCGGCCAAGGTAGTCGCTGTAATCGAGGTTGGCGACGAGCAGTTGCAGCGGGGCGTGCGGGTCGCCCGCCGGCGCCGGAATGGATTCCACGATGGCGTCAAACAGCGGGCGCAGGTCTGTGCCGGGCCCGGAGGACGCCCCATCCGCTTCCCGGCTGGCCGTGCCGGCGCGGGCGTTCGAGTAGAGCACTGGGAAATCAAGCTGGTCCTCGGTCGCTCCCAGGTCGATAAACAGGTCGTAGATCTCGTCGAGCACTTCGGCGGGCCGCGCGTCAGGGCGGTCGATCTTGTTGATCACCACGATCAGGGCGAGCTTCGCCTCGAGCGCCTTGCGCAGCACGTAGCGCGTCTGCGGCAGCGGGCCTTCGCTCGCGTCCACCAGCAGCATGGCCCCGTCCACCAGCTTCAGCGCGCGTTCCACCTCGCCGCCGAAGTCGCTGTGGCCCGGCGTGTCCACAATGTTGATCTTCACGCCGTGGTAGGTGACGGCGGTATTCTTGGCCAGGATGGTGATGCCGCGCTCGCGCTCCAGCTCGTTCGAGTCGAGCACGCGGTCGGCCACCTGCTCGTTGGCGCGGAAAATGCCGCTCTGGCGGAGCATGGCGTCCACCAGCGTCGTTTTCCCGTGGTCCACGTGGGCGATAATGGCGATGTTGCGGAAAGATTCGGTCAAGTTCCCATCATCCCATGACGAGCGCGCTCGCGCGGGCCGGAGCGAGGCCGCGGGGCGTCCACATCGCCGGGGGCGTACTGCCTCCGCCTCCCCCTAACATCCTGAAAATACAAGGAAAACCGCGATGGCCGGGCTTGTCCCCGTGGCTCCGGGCATGGTACCCTGAAGTTAGCTGGCCTAGAACCGGCGAGCATTTTCCGCGGTTCCCGAGCTTTTTCGCCAACTCCCGGCTGCCAGTGGCGCGGGCGAAGAGCGCCCTGTGGGCCCGCCGGGCGGCGCGGCGCGTCGTCGCCAGGTCCGGCCTGGAAAATGGCATGAAGGAGTCGCGCCTGCGACCATGAACCTGCGATCTCTGTTTAGTGTCTTCTCAAGCGATCTGGCCATCGATTTAGGAACTGCTAATACCTTGGTCTACGCGCGCGGCAAGGGCATCGTGGTCGATGAGCCCTCCATCGTCGCCATCAACAAGACCAACGGCGAGATCGAGGCCGTCGGCAAGGAGGCCAAGGAGATGCTCGGCCGCACGCCGGGCAACATCGTGGCCATCCGGCCCATGAAGGACGGCGTGATCGCCGACTTCAAGGTCACCGAGAAGATGCTGAACTACTTCATCCAGAAGGCGCACAACCGCAAAATGCTGGTGCACCCGAGGATTGTGATCGGCGTGCCGAGCGAGATCACGCAGGTCGAGAAGCGCGCGGTGATGGACTCCGCCTACCGGGCGCAGGCGAGCGAGGTGCACCTGGTGGAGCAGGCCATGGTGGCGGCGATCGGGGCCGGCCTGCCGATCACCGAGCCGTCGGGCAACATGGTCGTCGACATCGGCGGCGGCACCACCGACGTGGCCGTCATCTCGATGTCGGGCATCGTCTACTCGCGCTCCGTGCGCATCGCCGGCAACGAGATGGACGAAGCCGTCATGCAGTATTTGAAGCGCAAGTACAAACTGCTGATC